>JAEYRF010000200.1 GCA_023409615.1 Bacillota bacterium
CCTTTGTAGTGGAAAATTTGGATTACACAACTATATTTTACACTATTTAGAGGAGAAGAACAATTAAAAACGCATGCTCTAGCCTAGTAATATCAAGGCTTTCAGCATTTTGCAAATAACAAAATAAAATAAATCAAAGGAGACTGATGAATAATGGATATCCGCTATTCTACAAACCCAAAGGATTTTAAACATTATACTACAGAGGAGATACGCAGTGAATTTCTTATTGAGACACTTTTCTCTGCGAATCAAGTGATTGCTGTCTATTCTCATGTGGATCGGATGGTAACATTAGGCTGTATGCCAATAACAGAAGAAGTACCAATCGACAAAGGTATTGACTGCTGGTCCGATTTTGGTACCAATTACTTCCTCGAACGCAGGGAGATCGGTATTTTCAACATTGGAGGCAGCGGTATCATTATCGCTGATGGTATTAATTTTAACATGGATAGTGAAGATTGCCTGTACATAAGCATGGGTACCAAAAAGGTCAGCTTCAAGAGCAATGATGCCGATAATCCGGCTAAGTTTTATATGGTCTCAGCTCCGGCTCACAAGCCGTGTAAAACGACATTCATTCCTATAAAAAATGCCGCAAAGAGAAAGCTCGGCGCATTGGAAACCTCAAATGCAAGGACCATCAATCAATTCATACATCCGGATGTACTTGAAACATGCCAGCTTTCTATGGGACTGACTTGTCTGGAACCGGGAAGTGTTTGGAACACAATGCCGGCTCATACCCATGAGCGCCGCATGGAAGTATATATGTACTTTAATGTGCCTAAGGATAATGTGGTTTTCCACCTGATCGGACAGGAAAACGAGACACGCCACATTGTAATGCAGAATGAGCAGGCTGTCATCGGTCCTTCATGGAGCATTCATTCCGGGTGTGGAACAAGCAGCTACAAATTCATATGGGCTATGGGCGGTGAGAATAAAGCCTTTGACGACATGGACAATATTGCAGTTGCAGATCTTAGATAAAAGGAAGTCTATTAAATAGTATTAGGGGAGGATTATGATGGATATTCAAGCTAAATTTTCTCTGCAGGATAGGATTGCTTTAGTGACGGGGGCATCCTACGGAATTGGTTATGCTATAGCAAAAGGCTTTGCGCAGGCAGGTGCAAAGATCGTGTTTAACGATATTAGTCAGGAGTTAGTTGATAAAGGGCTTGCTTCCTATCAGCAGGATGGTATCGATGCCGAAGGCTTTGTTTGTGATGTTACAGACGAAGATCAGGTGAAAGATATGGTTGATAAAATTGAGTCAATGATTGGTACAATCGATATTCTCGTCAACAATGCCGGAATCATTATGCGCACTCCCATGGTTGAGATGTCTGCAAAGGATTTTCGCAAGGTCATAGATATAGATCTGAATGGACCATTTATTGTATCAAAATCCGTTCTTCCTTCCATGATTAAAAAAGGCCGCGGTAAGATAATCAACATTTGCTCCATGATGAGTGAATTAGGAAGAGAGACTGTATCTGCCTATGCTGCAGCGAAGGGCGGTTTGAAGATGCTTACCAGGAACATTGCCTCCGAATATGGCCAATATAATATTCAGTGTAATGGTCTGGGCCCAGGTTATATCGAAACACCGCAGACGGCGCCTCTTCGTGAAGAGGGCCATCCCTTCAATAGCTTTATCATTTCTAAGACGCCAGCGGCCCGCTGGGGTACTACGGAAGATCTGGTCGGACCTGCAGTATTCCTTGCATCCGAGGCTTCGGATTTTGTGAATGGTCATATTTTGTATGTGGATGGAGGGATACTTGCGTATATTGGAAAACAGCCGTGAGCGGACATCATTTTTTATAACCCATTTTACGTGAGAGTTCATTTGCTGTTTTCATTACCATGTGTTTATATTTTTGATTAACCAGATTAATAGTTACACAAGTCGATATACCTGACAGACTTATTGAAGCTATAATTCTGCCATTGCTGTCGAACACGGGAGCGGCTATACACCTTACTCCCGGTTCGTTTTCTATATTGTCAATTGCGTAGCCCTGTATTCTTACATTCTTAATTTCTTTTATCAAATCCTCAATATTTGTTATCGTGGATTCAGTGTGAGCAGGCATACCGGATCTTGTAACCAGCTTTTCTATATGATCATCCGGGAGCCCTGAGACAAGGACTTTGCCGTTTGCGGTCGAATGTATACAGTTTCTCGAACCGATCCCTGCAGCAAGCTTTATATTGCCTTTGCTCTCAATCTTATCGATATACATGACATCAGCATGGTCCTCGTCAAGTATAGCAAGATATATGGTTTCAAGTGTCTCGGAGCCCAATTCCTCCAGATATGAATGGGCAGTGCTTCTAAGACCTATACTATCACTGGCCGTATTGCCAAGGGAGATCAGCTCAAAACCCAGTCTGAATCTCCCGTTAGTATCCTGATGTACATACTGCCAGGATATTAAATTATAAAGAATGCGATAGACAGTACTTACAGGCAGATCTGAAGCTTTGGCAAGTGAGGTTAGGGAAATGCCTTCATCTCCGGACATACCTATCAACTCAACGAGTGAAAGAGCTCTATTTATAGACTGAATATAAAATTTATCTGATGAATCAATTCTCATATAACACCACTGTCTTTCTGCACTATCTTTGGAATCCTGATTTCCCACGATTATCTTTGGACTCTTCCCGAGCCATCACCGCCCATTAGTGCCTCTGCTTCTTCGATGGATGTATGGTTGAAGTCGCCTTCAATGGTATGCTTCAGGCAGGATGCCGCCACAGCAAACTCAAGTGTTTTTTGCAGTCCAAGCCCGCAGGATAATCCGTAGATTAAGCCTGCACCGAATGAATCCCCTCCACCGACACGGTCAACTACATGGACAGAGTATTTCTTGGATTTATAATATTCTTTACCGTCATATAGCATTGCAGACCAGTTGTTATCTGATGCGCTAATACTTTCTCTGAGTGTAATAGCTGCATATTTCAGATTAAACCTGGAAACAAGCTCTGCGGCTACTTGTCTATAACCTTCGTCACTTAGCTCTCCATTAATTGTGTCGGAATCATTGGCTTTTATACCAAACACCTTTTCTGCATCCTCCTCATTTGCAATGACAAGGTCACAGTGCTTTACCAGCTCCGCCATTACTTTTCCAGCTTTTTCGGTGGACCAGAGCTTCTTCCTGTAATTCAAATCAACGCTTACAGTTGCGCCGGCCTTTTTTGCTGCAAGAACTGCATCCAAAGTGATTTGCGCCAGATCATCTCCGAGTGCCGGAGTGATACCTGTGAAATGGAACCATTGTGCATCTTTCATGATTTCTTCCCAATTGAAGTCCTCTCGTCCTGCTTGCGCAATTGACGAATGTGCTCTGTCATAAATGACCTTCGACGGGCGTTGAGATGCACCTTTCTCGCAAAAATAAATACCGACTCTGTCTCCTCCGCGTACAATATAGTTTGTATTTACACCATAACGTCTCAATTCATTTACTGCGGCCTGGCCTATTTCGTGTTTGGGCAGTTTGGTCACAAAGTGTGCGTCTATACCATAATTGCTCAGAGATACTGCAACATTTGCCTCCCCTCCGCCATAGACTGCCCCGAACTGCTGTGCCTGAACAAATCTTTCGTAACCTGCAGGTG
>JAEYRF010000209.1 GCA_023409615.1 Bacillota bacterium
CAATGTATGTCATTCCAAGAAGTATAAAACCTATATAGGCGCCAATCAGATCAACTGTAAAGGTTGCACCGAAGGCAAAAAGGACGATCGGGTAAATGAAAGATAAAACAGTCATAATTATAAAGACAAAGCATGCTGCCAGATACTTGCCGGTCACAATAGATGTTATACTGGCCGGTGAGGTGATCAACAGCACTTCTGTGCCGTTCTTCCTGTCCTCAGCCAGGATTCTCATAGTCAATACCGGCACAATGAAAAGCAAAATAAAGCCCATATTCGATAACCCATTTGCAAACGAACCGACTCCATATAACAAATTAGGGAGAAAGAATATGGATGTAAGAAGCATAAACAGGCCAATGAGAATATAAGCCATTGGCGAATAAAAATAGGTTTTGACTTCCTTCCAAAATATTGCAGTCATACGTCAAACAACCTCCTTTTCCTGGGTATCAATTTGCAGGAATATATCCTCAAGGCTAAGATTGAGTCCCTTCAGTTCAAGAATGGGATAACCCAGTTTTGCCATTGCAAAGAATAGAGGCTTTCTGATATCGATTTCCTTATCGGACTCTACGATATAGCTGAAGGCTTCTCTTTCTTTTTCAACTCCTGTTTCCACATACTTGACACCGTAAATTTCTCTGATAGCGTTTTCAACAGAACTCTTAGGCCCTGCTACTGTAACCAGAAGCTTAGTCGCAACACCGAATCCTCTTGAGAGATTATCAGGTGTGTCTATTGCTGCTATCTCGCCGTTATTAATAATAACAACCCGCTCACAAACTGCACTCACTTCAGGAAGGATATGTGAGCTGAGAATTATCGTATGTTCCTTGCCTAATGCTTTAATCAACTTTCGAATTTCGATGATTTGCTTGGGGTCCAGGCCAACAGTTGGCTCGTCCAGCACAAGAACCTGCGGATTCCCGATCAGGGATTGTGCAAGACCCACCCTTTGTTTGTATCCTTTTGAAAGGTTCTTTATCAGCCTTTCCCTGTGGTCGCCTATTTTAACAAGCTCCATGATGTCACTGAGTTGGTTTCTCTTTAGTTTTTTATCCACCAGCTTCAGGTCCGCAACAAAATTGAGATAATCCTTAACTGTCATGTCCATGTAGACCGGCGGCTGTTCAGGAAGATAACCTGTAAGCTTTTTTACTTCCTTAGGAGATTCCATGATGTCATACCCGTTTACTTTTACAGTTCCTTCACTGGAAGGGATATAACCGGTTATGATATTCATTGTAGTGGATTTACCTGCTCCGTTGGGACCGAGGAATCCTAGAACCTCACCTTTCTCCACAGTGAAATTCAGATTGTTTACAGCTTTTATCTGACCATATCTTTTGGTCAAATTCTGTATTTCTATCATCTTTTTCCCTCCTGCTATTCATGTCGATCCGGCTTATATTGCTACCACAATTATGAAATATACATTTTAATAAATTATGAACAATCTGTAAAATAATAATTCATAATACACAGCAGCCTAAAAAGCCTTAAAATGTGACTTTTAAGGCATCACTTATTATATAGTTTTTTATTTGTCATTTCAAGGGGGTTTTCGACAGTATGTCTTCTATCGCTCTTTAAATGGGAAGAAGCTGGCTAGCATTGGCACTAAGAATGACAACCCTATGGTTATGAGCCACTCATTCCAGCCAAGCGGAACCGTTTTAAAGATATTCTGCAATGAAGGAATATATACTACTCCAAGTGTCATCAGCAGTGAGCAAAGCACTGCAAGCACAAGATAAATGTTATTAAATATGGGTATCCGGAAGATACTCCTACGTTCGGATTTACATTCAAATACATGGATAAGTTGTGTGAGGACCAGTGTAACAAAGGCGCCTGTTCTGGCCATTCCGATATCTGCCGTGTAATATATCATCGTAACGAAGACGGTCAGTGTCGTCAATCCTATAAGGACACCCCTCGAAAGGATGATACCTGCAAGCCCGTGTGAAAAAATACTTTCATCAGCTTCCCTGGGCGCTCTCTTCATAACATCCTTTTCCGGCGGATCGAAACCCAGTGCGACTGCGGGCAGGCCATCCGTCACCAGATTGATCCACAGTATCTGTATTGGAAGCAGCGGGATAGGCAGACCTGCAAGCATGCCAAGGAACATCGTAAGCACTTCACCTATATTACAGGACAGCATATATCGGATAAACTTGCGGATATTATTGTAAATGACTCTTCCCTCTTCTATAGCTGCTATGATGGTTGCAAAATTATCATCCAACAGTGTCATGGAGGAGGCTTCCCTCGTCACATCTGTTCCTGTCAGACCCATCGCAACACCTATATCAGCTTCCTTTACAGCCGGCGCATCATTAACGCCGTCCCCGGTCATAGCCACAATATTGCCGTTTCTTTTCAATGCCCTGACGATCCTCAGTTTATGACTTGGTGAAACTCTTGCATACACGCTGACACTTTCAGCAACCTTCTCCAGGTACTTGTCATCCATTTCGTCCAGTTCCGATCCTGTCAGAACCTTCTCACCCTCTGTGTATATATTCAACTCTTTGGCGATTGCAACTGCTGTCAGTTTATGATCTCCCGTAATCATTACCGGCTTAATGCCAGCCAGCCTACATTTGACAACGGCTTCTGCCGCTTCAGGTCTCGGCGGATCCAGCATACCTATTAACCCTGCAAACGTAAGGTCCGATTCCAGTTCATCCCTACTGTACGGCAGAGAATCAAGTCTTTTATAAGCAACAGCGATTACCCTGAGCGCATCCTGAGCCATTTCATCATTCGCCCTTAAGATCTTTCTTCCCAGTTCACGGCTCAGTAGAGTAGTCCCTTTTGTCTGACGGATTCTGCTGCATTTTTTTAAAAGCATATCAGGAGCACCTTTTGTAAAGACAAGTGCCTCATCATTTTGATTGCTGCATACAATGGACATGCACTTCCTATCGGAGTCAAACGGTATTTCGTCAATCCTGTAATACAAGGAAGCAAGCACCTCCGGCGTCAGACCCGCTCTGGCTGATGCTACCATTAATGCCCCTTCTGTCGGGTCTCCGGTAAAACTCCATTTCGTTTGATCTTGTTTAATATTTCCACTTACAAGACCTGCATTGTTACATACTGCAGCTATCTCAAGTACAAGCCTTAACCCCTGATTTTTAAGAGGATCAACAGGCTTTCCGCCTGAAAAGAAGACATGTTTGCTCCCTCTTGCATCTTTGATTTCTACCTGATTATCTCCTGCAAATATCTTTCTGACAGTCATTTTATTCTGTGTCAGAGTCCCTGTCTTATCAGAACATACAACTCCGGCACAGCCAAGAGTTTCAACTGCCGGCAGTCTTCTTATCAAAGCATTCCTCTTCAGCATCCGCTGTACGCCAAGGGCCAACGAAATTGTAACAATTGCAGGCAACCCCTCCGGTACAGCCGCAACGGCAAGACTTATCCCTGAAAGCAGCATGGTGAATACTTCTTCACCCCTCATGATTCCTGTCACAGCAACGATTGCACATATAGACAGGCATCCGGCTGCAATAACCTTTCCCAACTTTACAAGTCTTTTCTGAAGCGGCGTCTGCTCCTCTACAATGTTCTGTATCATATCAGCAATGCCACCCATTTCCGTATTCATACCGGTGGCTGTCACAAGCGCTCTGGCTCTGCCGCCTGTTATACTTGTGCCCATATAAACTTTGTTTTTTTTCTCTCCGGGTTCCTTATCGCTATTCGGCGATACGGCAAATTTCTCGACAGGTACAGATTCTCCTGTAAGCAGAGACTCATCCACTTGAGTATTTGAGCTTTCCAATATGAGCGCATCAGCCGGGACTCGATCACCGGCATCCAATATGATAACATCGCCAGGAACGATTTGTTCCGCAGGTATGCTGACGTGTCTGCCGCTTCGAAGCACCTTTGCTGCAGGTGCTGTCAAGCTCTTGAGCGCTTCCATGGTTTTCTCGGTTCTGAATTCCTGGATAAAACCCAGCAAGGCGTTAAGTACGATGATTGCAATAATGGTGATCGCTTCAGTCATTTCTCCCATAAATGCAGAAATAGCTGTTGAAGCCATCAAAATAATTACCATAATATCTTTGAACTGGCTCAACAGCAGTTTGATAACAGATATTTTCTTTTTTTCGGTAAGCAGATTCGGGCCATGTTCCAACAGCTTCTTCTTAGCTTCTTTTTCGCTCAGCCCTATATCAGTTGACGTATACTTTTTGTTCAAATAGGACACCTCTTTATCGCACGTTTATGTCCTATTTCTATTCAAAAGCGGCATGGTTTAGACCATACCGCCAACGCTATTCCTCGTATACCTTCTTTACACCTTCCAGTGCCTGCAGATCGGAGAGAATCTGCAGGTCCACCGTACTTCCCGGCATCTTCACCAGAAGCTTGATCCTCAATTCACTCTCCTTGCCCTTAAATAGCTGCATATTCTTAATATCTATTTCATACTGCTCCATCAGGGTAGTGACAGCTCCGATCTGGCCAGGAGTATTGCCAGACTCCACAATAAATATCCTGTACCTGTTCCGCTTTGAAAACAGTCTTTCTGCTTTCTTTAGTGTAATGAGCGTAAGAAAAATAAAAATGGTGGCAGCGACAGCACCGCTGTAAAAACCCGCACCAACCGCGATACCAACACAGGATACTGCCCAAAGACTTGCAGCCGTTGTAAGTCCACGTACGTTGAACCCATCCCGTATGATTGTACCTGCTCCAAGAAAGCCAATCCCGCTGACAACCTGTGCACCAAGACGGGTCGGGTCGATGTTTGTCAACCCACTATACTTTCTGAATATATATTCAGATGTTACCATAACAAGCGCTGCACCTGCACATACCAGGATATGTGTTCTGAAGCCGGCGGGTCTATTTGTATTCTCCCTTTCATAACCGATAACTCCGCCAAGTCCAACGGAAAGTAATAATCGGAGTATAACCTCTACAGTAAAAGTCATATTTCCACCTCAGTCAGCCAATTCGATTTATTCAGGGAGTCAAGTCTCTCAATGTCAGTTTTTGAGCACCTTCCTTGGAATATATATCTTAAAGTTCTTCAGCATCCTCTCATCCGGTTCGAAGATAATTACTGTCCTCTCCCCCTTGTAATTGAGGGTTACAAACCATGCGTCCGGTGAATCAATATTACCTGAAGCGTCGATTCTTTTTTTGATCTCTTGCACTGAACGGTCAAAGCTATCACTCTTAACAGGGGCAACAATATCAAACTCCTTGCAGTTTGCGCTGAAAATCCTTTTCCTTTTGCGCTTGGAAATGATTTTATCGATATCCAGATCTCCATTTGTAACTACATATTCATATTCTACATTTCTCGAGGAAACGAGTCTAAACCCAAGATATGTGATACCAGCAGCTATTATGATACCAACTCCGAGATCCTGAAGCAGCTGTATTGACAAGCTGAGCATTATCAGCACAATCGCAGCCAGTACTATTCCGACGGTGATCAAATGGTCAACTGCGGTTTTTCTTTTTGTTACCAATTTTTCAATAAAAGTATCCATTAATAAATCCTCCCAGTATGTGAAGCAGAGATATCAAATTGCCTTGCACATAAGATTTTACCACAACTATACAGGTTAGACAACAACTGCAGACAGACAAAAAATCATTGGTGAAATCATCTGCTGCTGCTATAAACTTCCCTGAATATCTATTACAATGACCTCGGGCGGGTTGAAGATACGTGGTATACGCAGAGGATTGGAAGAGCCTCTGCTCACGATGTGTGTTAATGTGCCATGTTTGTACAACCCCCCCGCATACTTGGGAAACCACCCCTCATCCGGTGCATACAGACCATTTATAATCAGCGGTATCCGTATCTGTCCACCATGAGTATGTCCCGAAACCACCAAATCAAAGTCATACTTTTTGTATTCTTCTATTCTTTCAGGTCTGTGCGCCAGAAGAATTTTAAAACCTGATTCATATTTTAATTGCGAGAATGCGTCTTTCATTTCATTCGTCCAGACAGTTTCCGGAGGTCCAAACATCTCCATATCGGGATCATCAATCCCCGCAAAGGTAATCATGGTACCTTCAGCCAGTCTCTGCTCATATTCACCCTCAAGAACCCTTACTCCATAGCTTCGTATGACCTCTTTTATGTGTTCGACATCAAATGACCAAAATTCGTGGTTCCCTGCAACATAATATGCCGGTGCAATCCCCTGGATACCTTCCAAAAGCAGCTCTGCTCCCCTTATTGGTATTTTATCATCCACAATATCACCTACAAGGAGAATAACTTCCGGCTGCTGTTTCCTGATCAGCGACACAAGTTCTTCCTGATCGTCCGCGTATATATGACTGTGCAAATCTGTGAGCAGTACGATCCTCAGGGACTCCCCCCGATTCATTTTGTTCGTTTCAACGGTATATCTTCTGACTACCAGACCATTATAAAAAGCAGCAATGACTAATACGATCATAATGATCACAGATGTCAGTATTATGATTGCCTTTTTCCTTATTTGATATGATTTTCTTATTCCATTAACAGTTTCAGTTCCTATACTCACCGTCTATATGGTGTCTCCATTTTTTCTGCCGGAAGCCAGCGCGCGTCCCGCCGCCTTGGCCGCCTGCTTTTTGTAGTCATTGTTCCATCTGTTAGCTCCGATATAGTCGAAAATAACAGCACCTGTATGGCGACAGAAACGATCCATCTGTTCGAAGCAGCTCAACAGACCGTTCCCCGTACCTCCCGGAGTGGCAATAATCAGGATTTGCTTATTTCGCAACGTCTCCATTTGATTGAATTCACAGCGACGCAGGCGATCCATAAAGCTTTTTAGTATTTCCGAGGTCTCTCCCCAATATACCGGTGTTGCAAGCACAATAGCATCACTGGATTTGATTTTCTTTGTCACATCGTCAAAGCCATCATCCCCATAGATACAGTAATTCTCGTTTCGGCATTTGCCCCAGCCATCACCGCAAACACGGCAGTTGGTTATATTCAGGTCGCAAAGCCTTATTTCCTCTACTTCCGCGCCACCTTCCACCACACCTGATTTCACTGCGTCTATCATTGACTGGCACAGTCCGTCCCTTTTAGGATTGCCGGATAAAATAATTATTTTCATCATGAAGATCCTTTCACATTATTTATTCGTAACTTAACCTTTTATCTGCGCTCCTGCTTCCTCCACCGCTTTTACGCATACAGTACGGCGCCGTATAACGTTTATTTGTTTTATGGTATGCAATGCATTCACTGCATTTTCCATACCGTTCACACTTCTTTTTTTTGCAGCTGCAGACTTCTGATCCATTTTCAAGCATTATTTTCACTCCTATTTACTCTTGCTAATATGATATCACAAAAAGCAACAGGCTTTTTAGATTTACCCACAATATTATACTGCGGAACACAAATTATGACTCATTGCAAAATGTCCTGACAACTTTTATTCCCGCCCGGAATCAGATCGGATAATTCATCACAATAGTATAGATGCAGCTCATGCAATGCTCTGGTGCAAACTGTGTAAAGCAGCCTCCTGTCAACCTCCCCCGAATAGCCCCGTTTATCAGCAGTACATACAATGACTGCGTCAAACTCAAGGCCTTTTGCCAGGTACGAGGGAATTATAATGATACCTTCTTTATATACTTCCTTTTGATTTGTAATCAAACTTATGTCCACAGAAGAACGGATGGATCTGTACAGCACTTCACATTCGCCTGCCGTTTTGCATATAATTGCTGTCAGTTTATGTCCACTGTCTTTAAGATGTTTTACATCCCCGGCTATTTTTCTGTAAAGGTTTTCTCTGTCGCACCTTATTATTTCAGGTTTATTGCCGTGCCGTTCAAGCTGTTCAACATTTGTTCGATGTTGAAGAATTTCATTGCAGAAATCATAAATCTCCAACGTGGAACGGTAACTCTTTGTTAATGTTATATGTGCAGTATCTTTCGTGCCAAAGATATCTGCTGTAATATCAAAGCTGCCAATGTTCATATAGGCGTTGACAGTTTGATTCAAATCCCCAAGAATCGTAATATTACAGTGTTCAAAGGTCCTTCTGATGATTTCGTATTGAACGGCAGTATAGTCCTGAGCTTCATCAATGATAACATGTTTTATTGCTTTTGCATTATATTCACCCCCAAGTGCAGTAAATAGTAATAAGATCGGCGCAAAATCCTCATAATCGATGATCCCCTGCTCCAATCGCCGTGCAGTAAAATAACCTATATTCACCAGGTCGTCATCATTAATATTATTGTAGAACTGGTCACATGATTCTTTACTTGTATATGTTTTCATATTTTTAATAAAATCAATATACAGGCGGTAAATATCAACAGAAGTCATTTGATCTATATCATTCATGATTGGTCCCAGTAAAGCATTGGCTTTCTGGGATGCAATTGTATTTTGTTCACTCTCATTTAATGAACTGTTCGCTGACAAGTCATTTTTCAATATCTCATTAACAAGCTTCTCTTTATGTGGCGCCACAAGATAAAATAGCCTCTGTTTAAGCTTTTCCAGTCGTTTTATATATGGAAGGTAGCTATAGTCCTCTCTGAACAGTCTGCTGATTTCTTCAGAGGAAATAATATGTTTTACGCCGTAAGACAGAGATTTGAATACTATGCTCTCTCCATTATCAAGGAATTTCATATACTCCTTTAAAATCGTCAGAAATGGGTATGTTGCCTTAAATTTAATACTTTTGAACCTTATGTTGTCAGATTTACCTTTCAGGATATACTCCATATGCCCGTTTATAGTCTCTACACGATATTTTGCGTCTATCATTCTTGCAAAGAAATCTGCAAACGTACTGCTCTCAACATTTTCTTCTCCAAGATCAGGCAGGACATTAGAAATATAGTCCTCAAAGACATGATTCGGTGAAAAAATCAAGATATTCTCGGATTTTATATTCTCCCGGTATTTATACAAAAGGAATGCCGCTCTATGAAGCGCTATTGAAGTTTTTCCACTACCGGCAGGACCTTGGACTACAAGGATTTTATTCAGGTCATCCCTTATAACACTGTTCTGCTCCTTCTGAATACTGGTTACAATGGTTCTCATTCTGTTGTCAGTACTTTTTCCCAACATCTCCTGAAGCATTTCATCATTGATCCTCAAACTACTGTCAAACATATATAAAATGCGCTCGTTCACAATTTTATATTGTCTTTTTAGAAGCATCTGTCCATCTATACGTCCAATTGGGCAGTCATAACCGGAAGAGCCGATTTCGAAGTCATAAAACATTCCTGAAATAGGAGCTCTCCAGTCATACACAAGAATCTCCAAACTTCCCTCTTTGTTGAGGTTGTGTATTCCAATATAGATTTTTTCTGCAGCTTCCTCTCCATCTTCTCTAAAATCTATCCTGCCGAAATACGGACTTTTAAGCATTTTATCAAGACGGCTGACAACATTGTTGGACATCTTGTACTTCCTTGCCTGATTTGAAATATCAACCTGGTATTGCCACAACTGGGCTGGAGCGTCCAGATCACCCATGTCGGTTGGTGTGCATTTAACCTCCTCCCACATAGTCTTTTGAATTTCGATCGCTTCCCTCTTAAAGTTACCGGCATCGTTGATACCTTTATTCAATTGAGCTTTTATTTCATTGATGACCTCTGTAAGGTAGATATTTTCAGATGTCAAAACGTTTTTATCAGTAATCATGTAACACCTCCTGCTTGCATTGGTATGCCCTACCTATCATACAGGGAGTATACAGATAATTAAAGACTGTTTTTCATAGTCTTCCTATGATATAATGAAAATACAGAAACTCTATTTACGATATCATATGCGAACCTATTGTATATGTCCAATTTCCATTTGTCTTTATAGCTGTACAATCATTAAAATAATACACACCATCGCCGCTGCGCCATTTCCTGATATTAAAAGTAAATTGGTCAGCCTCCGTACTTGAAAGTTCTATAATAAAAAGTATACCAGTTTCAAAGCTAAGTTTTTCTTTGTCTATATAGCCTTGCTCTCTCAATTCATCAAAAGTGCCGCGAATAGCCTCCATTTCATAGAAACTGCCCAGACGGTAGACAAGCGCCGTTTTCTCTGCTTCCGTCAGATTTGAAATTCCGCTGAAATCAAATGCCATGTGCTCAATCCCGTCGTTCAGGCCGGGATCAGTTTCATATAAATCATTGATAACTGACATATAAAATCCGGCTAGATCATCGCCCTCTTCCCTGACCCGAATACTCATAATATTACCAATCTGCATCGGATAACTATCCATAACTACACCGTCATAAAGAATATCTACCAGCATGCCCTCTTTTAGCGCATCGCTGTTGAGCTTTGCCCCTGACGATCCCATCACATCCGTCTCTCCCACATGGATCCAGTATATATCAGCACCATTGGCATCGCTGGCCATATTGGCAGCTAAAAAGGATGTCCCTTTGATTTCCATGACCCTTGCCGACAACGTGACGGAACCGGCTTCCAGCATACCGGAACCGGTATCGTCTGATCCGATAAGGTCCGATGGTTCCGTATTTGCCTGGGAACATGCTGCCACACCGATTACTAGTATCAATGTCATTATCAACAAAAATAATCTTCTCATATTGATATCCTCCTGCAATTTATCTAACCACGGTTTGCATGTATACTTTATACAATCAACATATCGTGTATATATAATATTAGACGCTTCGATAGTAATTATCGTTCCGCAGGCTTCCACCTGTCACTTTTTTGGAACCAAGCCTGTTAATGCGCTTACTCTTCTTCAGGAACTACAAATTTGCACCCTTGGCTATACTATTTGAGCAGAACTGTGCCGACCTGACGGATTAGGTCCGCATATGAAACATAACTGTCTTAAATTAGATTCAAAAAAGAATCGACATTCATACTATTCCATGATAAAATTTTACATATTATTCCAATATGTCGATGCACTGTACAAAAAATCGAGTATGGGACTAATAAATAGGGCATTCCTGAATTATGTTACCCCCGAGGGGGTGTTATAAGGCGAATTTAGACTGAATTTAGTCCCAAAACCAAAAATTTGTACAATGGATTGGATTTTTTAATGAAAGAATATTTAAGTCATTTTTCAGCCGCTATACTGTGGAATATCCCGTATATTGACAACATTATCGGTTATAAAATCGCAGACATTGACTCGACCGATATCACTGTCTCCGAGCATGATGCGCGATTTCGCAAAAATGGTAAATTGGTTCATTCGCGCGGGCTCGCCCTTCCGACCGGCTCGATAACAACACATAACGGCAAAGCGGTTACTTCACCAGAATTGCTGTTTTTAGAGCTTGCAAGCAAATTGAGTATCCACCGGCTCATCTTGTTGGGACTGGAACTATGCGCGCATCCTCCGGGGGAGCATTCCAAGTCGATAACGACCGAGCAAAAGCTCAAGAAATTTCTTGCAAAAACAAAGGGACACCATGGACACTATAATGCCGCAAGGGCCGTTAAGTATGTAAAAGATGGTTCTGCTTCAATCATGGAATCGCTTGCCTATATGATCCTGACACTGCCACATACACTGGGAGGATACGGATTGAAGGGTGCCGTTTTCAACTATGAGATCCTGTTGAAAAGTAAGGCGGAGCATCTCACACAAAATCGCTTTTATTCTGATCTTTATTACAAAGAAGCGAAACTAGCTGTCGAATATGAGAGCTTCGCTTATCACAACTGTCCGGCGGAGCAAAGTAGAGATATGTTAAGATCAACCAGGCTTGAAAGACACGGTATCGTTGTGATGCGGCTGAGTACTATTCAGTTGTACAATAAAGATGCCTGCAGGGAATTTGCCATAAACCTTGCTACTCGTCTCGGAAAGCGAATACATATACGTACAAAAAAGTTCCTTGAGATGCACGATTTATTGAGAGCCTTGCTGCCGAACGGAGGCTAAATTCGCAAAGTGATTTAGTGTAGCCGTGCAGAATAAAGTGCATTATGCCGTCCACGGTCTTAATGAGGCGGAGTTCATTGTCCTTTCAATCACAGAAAAGAGAGACATCATCCCTTGTGGGACAACGCCTCTCTCCTGATTTCCGTATTGGTCGGGGTATGGTTCAATAGTTCCTAATTGACTCGTACCTGCTGCCAATGTTTTTGTTTAACTAATTTTAGTACATTCCGCCCATACCGCCGGGAGCACCTGCTGGCATTGGGGGTTCCTTCTCAGGTTTGTCTGCAACAACGCTCTCAGTTGTCAGAACCATAGCTGCTACTGAAGCTGCATTTTGCAGAGCGGATCTTGTTACCTTGGTAGGATCGACAATACCTGTGCTGATCATATCTACATACTCTTCCTTCAGAACATCATATCCAACACCTACAGCACTTGACTTCACCTTGTCAACGATAACGGAGCCTTCAAGGCCTGCGTTAAAAGCAATCTGTCTGATAGGTTCTTCAAGGGATTTAACAATAATCTGTATACCTGTCTTCTCGTCACCGTGAGCCGTCTTAAGCAGTTCTGCCACCTTCGGAATTGCATTGATATATGCTGTACCGCCGCCGGCAACTATGCCTTCCTCTACAGCTGCCTTCGTTGCTGCAAGAGCATCTTCTATACGGAGTTTCTTCTCCTTCATTTCTGTTTCAGTTGCTGCTCCAACTTGAATGACAGCTACACCGCCAGCCAGTTTAGCAAGCCTTTCCTGAAGCTTTTCCTTATCAAAGTCAGAAGTAGTCTCTTCGATCTGTGCCTTGATGGCGGCAACCCTCTTCTTAATCTCTTCTTGATCACCTGCACCGTCAACAATTATCGTATTTTCCTTCTGAATCTTAACCTGTCTTGCTCTACCGAGCTGTTCCATCTTTGTTTCCTTAAGATCCAGTCCAAGCTCGTCGGAGATTACTTCGCCGCCGGTCAGAATAGCGATATCCTGAAGCATGGCTTTTCTTCTATCACCAAAGCCCGGAGCCTTAACTGCAACACAGTTAAATGTGCCACGCAGCTTGTTCACAATCAGAGTGGTCAGTGCTTCGCCTTCCACGTCCTCTGCAATGATCAACAGCTTTTTACCGGCCTGTACGATCTGCTCAAGAAGAGGTAGAAGATCCTGTATGTTGCTAAGCTTTTTATCAGTAATAAGAATATATGGATCATCAAGAACGGCTTCCATTTTCTCTGTATCTGTTACCATGTATGCAGAGACATAGCCTCTGTCAAACTGCATTCCTTCAACAACCTCAAGCTGAGTTCCCATGGTCTTGGACTCTTCAACGGTTATAACGCCGTCATTTGAAACTTTTTCCATTGCATCAGCAATAAGAGAGCCAATCTCTTCATCATTTGCAGATATAGAAGCGACTCTTGCAATGTCTTCCTTGCCATTCACCTTGCGGCTATTTCCCAGAATACCTTCAACTGCTGCATCAACAGCTTTTGCCAGACCCTTTTTAAGAATCATTGGGTTTGCACCTGCAGCTACATTCTTAAGTCCTTCCCTGACAATTGCCTGCGCCAGCAGGGTTGCTGTAGTGGTACCATCACCGGCTACATCGTTTGTCTTGGTTGCAACTTCTTTAACAAGCTGTGCACCCATATTTTCAAATTTATCTTCCAGCTCAATTTCCTTTGCAATAGTAACACCATCATTGGTGATCAGCGGTGAGCCAAACTTCTTGTCCAGTACAACATTTCTGCCTTTAGGTCCAAGAGTTATTTTTACTGTATCTGCCAGCTGGTTAACGCCGCTTTCAAGGGCGCGCCTGGCTTCTTCTCCAAATTTAATTTCTTTTGACATATGTTTTTATGCCTCCTTATTTACATTCATATTTGATGATTAAAGCCACAGAGGAATTACTCCACAATGGCCAGAATATCGCTCTGCTTGAGAATAGTATATTCCACATTGTCTATCTTGACTTCCGTTCCGGCATATTTGCTGATAAGCACCTTATCGCCGACCTTAACTTCCATCTTAATCTCTTTGCCCTTGTCATCATAACCGCCCGGACCTGCTGCAACAATCTCTGCAACCTGTGGTTTTTCCTTGGCACTTCCCGGAAGAACAATGCCGCCTTTTGTGGTCTCTTCGCTTTCAAGCATCTTGATAACGACTCTTTCACCTAAAGGTTTTATTTTCATAAAATGTACCTCCCATATGTTTTAACATTTTGTTAGCACTCACATGTATCGAGTGCTAATCACATTAATAATATAATATAATAACCAATTTGTAATCAAATATGCATTTTTGCCAAATTGAGCTGTTTTAAGATGATTATGGCCAATTACCCAATGTTTACTAGCAATTTCATCGTTTTTCAATTATGTTCATTTTCGTTGATTTAATTCCTTATATATATCGTTGAGAGACATGCGCCTTTCGGCTAAAAGCACCATTACATGATATAGCAGGTCGGCAATTTCCGCGCTGATTTCCCCATTGTCTCCGTTTTTTGAAGCGATCACGACCTCACTGGCCTCTTCTCCGATCTTCTTGAGGATCTTATCCAGGCCCTTTGTAAATAGATAATTGGTATAGGAGCCCTCCTTAGGATGGAGCAGCCTGTCGGTAATCACCTCATACACTTCTCGTAGCACCTCAGGCCCTACCTCCTCAGCTGCCAAATCGGCTGATTTACACTGATCATATACTGTACTGCCCTGTGCACCGGCTGCTGCTACGTTTTGCACATCAGCTGTAATACCCTGCACACCGATCTCCGCGTTAGCTGCTTTACTATCTTCGTCGGCTGTAATACCCTGCATATCTATATCCTTCATTTCTGCGCCGGCTTTCAGTTCATCCGCCTCAATCCTGGTGAAAAAACATGAACGGTGGCCGGTATGGCAAGCAGCGCCTGTCTGCTCAACCTTTAACAGTAAGGTATCTTGATCACAATCAATGCTAATGGACCTTATCTTTTGAAAGTGTCCGGAGGTCTCACCCTTTAGCCAGAGTTTCTGCCTGCTCCTGCTGAAATAGTGAGCTTTCCCGGTTTCAATAGTCTTTTTGAGAGATTCTTCATTCATATACGCAAGCATCAGAACCTCATCGGTCCGGATGTCCTGGGTTATTGCCGGGATCAGCCCATCCGCATTATATTTGACCATTTCAAGTATATTGGACATTTTTACAACCTCACTTCAATTCCTTTTTCTTTTAAATAAGCCTTAAGATCCATTATTTCCATCTCGCGAAAATGGAATAGCGATGCAGCAAGTACCGCATCAGCTTTACCATTGGTCAGTGCCTTGTAGAAATGCTCCATCGTCCCGGCGCCTCCCGATGCGATAACCGGTATTTTAACGCTTTCAGAGATGGATCTGGTTAATTCTATATCATACCCGTTCTTTGTTCCATCACAATCCATGCTTGTCAGAAGAATTTCACCTGCGCCCAGCTTTTCAGCCTCAACCGCCCACTCAACGGCATCTCTGCCGGTATTGATCCGGCCGCCATTTAGGTATACATCCCAGCCGCTTCCGTCATTACGCCTTTTTGCATCAATGGCTGCCACAACGCACTGGCTTCCGAAACGGTCCGCAGCCTCCGAAATCAACTCAGGTCTCTTCAGTGCCGCAGAATTAACAGATATCTTATCTGCGCCTGCTTTAAGTATCTCCCTGAAATCATCGACAGTCCTGATCCCTCCGCCAACGGTGAAAGGAATGAACACTTGCTCTGCTACACGACTGACAACGTCAATCATAATACTTCTTGCATCGGAAGATGCTGTAATATCAAGAAACGTCAGTTCATCGGCGCCTGCCTTGTCATAAAATGAGGCAATCTCTACCGGATCGCCTGCATCCCTGATATTAATGAAATTGACACCCTTGACAACACGACCGTCACGGACATCAAGACATGGGATAATGCGCTTAGTATGCATAATAACACCTCTTTCTATTCCTAATTGGGGCTGGTCGATGACTCCGTCATCTGCTCGCCCATGCATCCTGGCTGGTCGATGACTCCGTCATTTTGTATGTTGCAAAGGAAATCCGTGCTTGCGCACTCAACATACTTTCTGCTCGCCCATGCATC
>JAEYRF010000068.1 GCA_023409615.1 Bacillota bacterium
GTCCAGAGTAGCACGTACTTCAAGAACATCCATAATATCCTTTACAGAAAGGTCTGCAACATGAGCTCCCTTCCTTGGCAGCATCTCCACAAGTCCTTCCAGTTCCAGCTTTCTGATTGCTTCACGGACAGGGGTTCTGCTGACACCCATCTTCTCAGCCAGCTGAACTTCCATAAGTCTTTCTCCGGGCTTTAGTTCGCCAACAATGATTGCTTCTCTCAGCGTATTGAAAATAACTTCCCGTAATGGTTTGTAATCATTTAGATTTACTTTAGTCAATTTACCTGCCATTTTAAAACATCTCCCTCGTCAACAATAGAAATTGTGATCAATATGTTAATGTACTGCTTGTTCTCGTACTATAGCACTGCCATCTGTGGTCCTCTGAGAGTTTATCACATGCTTTGGCGGCAGCTTTTGAATCAGTGAATATACCAAAGACTGTCGGTCCGCTTCCGCTCATCATGCTTCCAAGTGCTCCGGTTTGTAACAGGCGATCTTTTGCCTCCTGTACGATGCCATACCTCGGGATAGTCACCAATTCAAGTACATTTTTCATATGCGCTGCGGCCATTGGAATATCATTGGCTGCCAAAGACTTCATCACCAGTTCTGTATCCGGCCTATCCCCTTGAATAATCTCATCCGCCTTCAGGTTCTTATATACCCATGCAGTCGAAACACTGATCCTGGGTTTAACCAGAACAATATCGATTCCGCTGCAATCCGGCAAAGGAGTCAGCCGTTCTCCAATCCCTTCAGCCAGCTTTGTTCCGCCTTCGATACAGTAAGGTACATCTGCGCCCACCTGCTTTCCAATCGCTCTAAGTACATTACTATCAAGACCTGTTGAAAAAAGTTTGTTCAATCCGCGAAAAACAGCTGCAGCATCAGAACTACCTCCGGCTAACCCGGCTGCAATCGGGATTTGCTTTTCTATAACTATCTTTATACCGCTTCTGATCCCGCAATAGTCCAAAAAAAGCCGCGCAGCCTTCCAGGCTGTATTTCTGTCATCTCGGGGCACCCATTCTACGCTGCACTCCAGGGTTATGCCATCGTCATCGGTGGTTTCAATCAGAACCATATCATGCAGTTCAATTGTCTGCATAATCATTCTCAGTTCATGAAAACCATCTTCCCTCTTACGCAGCACATCCAAAGACAGGTTGATTTTTGCATGCGCCGGCACTTCAAGGATCGCCATTCTTCACCTCGGCCATTTGTCTCTTTTTAACGTATATTATATACAAAAAACATTTCCATTACAATAAAAAGTGCCCGAAAACTTATTTTCGAGCACTTTCCTAAAAATCAATCCTATAAAAAAGTACAATTTTACAACTTTCTCGGTATTACGATCTGCTCTCCTGCCATCAGCCTGGTTCCATCTTCGAAATCATTATTGCTAACCAGTTCATCCACTGTTGTATAGTATTTCTTCGCCACCTTCCACAGCGTATCATCCGGTTGGGCGAAGTAGATCGTTACACTTGGCTGCTGGGCTTTTCTTTTATCATCCAACGGCTGATCTACAGCCTTTGCAATAACCGATATAGCTGTTTGCTTATTAACTCTGGTTTTCAGGTCAATTACAAAACGAACCTCCACCTCTTTTGTGGAAACAATGCTATAGCTGCTGTGCTCAATGTCCATTTCCACACCAAGGCCCATCCCTGGTTTTGCCCCCTTTACCTCAAGCGTTTGACGGAATGGAAATTCACGTTCTGTACAGAAGACGGGCTGCTCTTCATTATCTGCAAGGTAGAGAATATTGGAGATTACTACCCCCTCAATGGTAATACGATCATCACTAACCTCACCTCCGGAAAGTGAAAGCTTTCCCATTACATTGAAAAGTTCTGAAATGTCAGGAGCATTTTCGTCGATATCAATATTCTCCTTCAGTGTAATCTGACTCTTGTTTTCAGATACAATCTCTGCAAGGCTTAATTGTTCTTTTTCAATGCTGATTCTGGAATTCGGGCTGTATGCATCCTCAACAAGCTCAATTTCCTTTTTCCCAAAGCATTCAGCAGTTGCCTTCAGCATTGCTTCACACTTAAGCTGACGAAGCTCCCCGTCCGCATCCTCTTCTGCCTCACAAATCAATTCACCCATTTCAAATTCAATGTCGCAATAAGAGTCCTCATTCACTCCGGGGAGGTCTGTATATTGGGTAAATGGGATTTCATGCTCCATGAACTGAATCCCGCGAACTTCATCATCACCGATATATAGTGTTGAAATAACTAACTCACCGCTAGCAACGATTTTATCCTCCGAAAGTGCAAAGTCCTTCGATGTGATTTTTGCATCACTTCTCAAGATCTCCAGTATTGCAGGTTTCCCCGCAGGGACTTCAAGTATTTCCCTAACAGGGCAGCCAATTTCGCTATTTCCGATATAAGAGTTCACACTAATGGTATTCTTCAATACCTGAATATCGTCTGAACCCTCAAAACCACGTGTTATATAATGCTCAACCTGATTTACCGTTTTGCCGAAAAGGCTCAGAATCGCTCGTACGCTTACCTTCCTACTATTAAGTATTTCATATTCCAGATGCTCAATGTCGCACTTTACTATACACTGCATACCCTGTCTCGTTTCAGGGATATCCATCGCATACTGAAACCCGGTTGTCGTGGTAATGCTCTTTATTGGCTGCTCCGGATCATCAGAAATATACAGAATTTTATAACGTACGGTACCGTTAATCAGTATCTTTTCTGAAGCGGCTTCTGACCTGTCGATCCAGGCATCGCCATCCAGCAGTAATATACGGGCAATATCCGGTTTTACATCCGGCACTATGATATCGTTTTCAACAATAGTTTGGGTCGTATCCTCACCTATGAGCTGATTAAGCCTTACGGCCTCCTTCACTAATTCAAGAGACATTAATAATCCTCCCCCCGCACCTGAATGGCACTAAACATCCTACTTTGAATGTTATGATGGAAATTCGCGCCTGACGGCGCTAAACATTCTCTCTAAATGTATATTGACAAGACTTGTGAATTATAACGACCTAATTCAAAATAAATTTTTTTGTTTGTAAAAAAGTTTTTTTTATCAGCGGAGTTTCAACGACGCCCCCTTATAAAAGTGAGCCTCGTTATTACAAAAAAGCAACCCGATCATTTGATCGGGTTGCTTTAAGGCTCTTCATTAAGATTTTATCCTTATCATCGTGTCAGCTGACGCGTATTTTCTCGTCGTCCTTGCAAATCACAAGTTCAACTGCCTTAGTAAGTATGTCCGTGTAACTGTAGGAAACTCGCCTTGTTGTCTCATATTCGTTTTCAAACTTGATGATGAAGATGCTTGGATATGAGTTCTCAATAACTCCCTCTTTTATAAATGCCTTTTTTCTTCCCTTGTTGGCTTTTAGTTGAACCTTCTCGCCAATGCAGGTTTCAATGTTCTTCTTTATTTGAAACAGGTCACTCTTTTCTGCCATTGAATCACCTCATCTTCTGTTTTTAATATTATATCACAAATCGCAAAGCTTGTCAAAAAAATATATATTATAACAAGGGAAATTTAATTATGTCAAGTGTTTTTTGAAAATTTGTCATTTCTAATTACTGGTATGGCTCTCTGGGATACCCTGTCCGGTATTTTCCCCTTGTTTGTATTCCTCCTATTCCAGTCTTCCCTGTTATTGTATTTCCTATTACATCTTCTGCATCAAGAACATTATCAATACCGGTAAAAGCAACTTTTTGACATACTCTTACAGGATCCAGTGCATGAATCAGGTCTCTGAAAGGAGCACTGGCAAAGTTTGCTCCCGCATTCATTATTTCCTGAAAAAGAGATTGACATGCCCCGGCAAAGATTACGAGCCCGTCCATGTCGCTATTGAAACGCCTTGCTTCTTTAACAGCATCAATAAAGTGTTTTGAATTTCTATATGATGCAACATTTTTATAGCTGTCTTCCCCCTTCAAAAATCCATCATGACCGGTTAAAACAAGGATGTCGGGACTATGTTCTTTTAATAAAGCTGCAACACTCCCCGGTTGATCCTTTTCAGGTATATATCGCCCGACAACATTAATCGCAAGTTTCCTGTATTCATCAAGGCAGTTATCCAGATATTCTTTATCTCCGTCAATATGGAGTACTGTACCGGGTCTTTTTATTATATCCGGCTCTTCATTTGCTGTATCTCTAGAAAAGGTTTTTTTTCGATATACTCTGTACCGTGGCATATAAAAATTTGCTGTATACCTGGCTTTATCCGTTAACGCTGTACTGTGCTTCTCAACCAGGCGGCAGCATTTCTCCCTGTATTCCCTTACTTTGTTATCCGTCTGCAGCTCAAGATCTGCCTCAGGAGCATCCGCCTCTATCCTGTAACTTATCCCCTTTATTGTAATGACCTTTTCTCCACCCGTGTCTTTAATATCTGTCACCTTAAAAAAGACATCACACCCATATGACTTTCTGGCGACGATATCTCCAATTTTCAGCTCACTCATCCATTCACCACCATTATCGTTCCAGTCCCGCTAACCTCTAGAGGTCAACAACTCCTATATCATAATATGTAAACTTCATAACATATGTCCCTGATATTGGAGTTAATCTGGTATATAAAATTGCGATATTTTATGAGGAAGGTAAACAGGAAGCTAGTGGAATATTGGTATAGTAACTATTGTCTTGAGAGACGCTGAACGTTATAATGATATGGAATAAGCCTGCAAATACAGCAATATAGCTTGCATATAAAAAGAAAGACCAACTATTAAAAGTCAAGCCCTAAAATGAGAAATTTTTGAATGAATTGCGAGATGCATTTCAGATAAACATGAACCTTGATAATTGCATGACAAATAAAGCACACCCACAAGGAGCTGC
>JAEYRF010000074.1 GCA_023409615.1 Bacillota bacterium
AACAGGTAAAAAGGCTTCAAAAAATCTATGAAATGAGAAATATATAAATGATTGATAAGTTATTTTGTTTGTTAAATAAACCCACGCTATGGCAGCGTAGCGCCGAGCCGTTTTGGGATGACGAGCATATCTCAAAGGGCATGCTTGAGGCACATTTGGACCCCAATTGGGAGGCAGCCAGCCGTAATCACAGCTTCATAGATCGTTCGGTGAAATGGCTTTCTGGCATTATTCCAGCGAATGGGAAAATACTCGATCTCGGCTGTGGACCGGGACTTTACACAAAACGGTTTTCAGATATGGGATATGACGTAACCGGCATTGATTTTTCAAGGCGCTCTCTTGCGTATGCCAGAAACCAGGATGTAAAAACTAAATACTTGTATAAGAACTATTTAGAACTTGATTTTGCCGATATGTTCGACGCCGTTACGTTAATCTATTGTGATTATGCCGCGCTAATACCGGATGAGCGTCATGGGCTGCTCCAAAATGTTTACAAAGCTCTTAAGCCAGGCGGATTGTTTATCCTGGATGTTTTTACTGAGAAACACCTAACAAGCAACAAGACAAATAGAACCTCCTGGTCGCTCTGTAAAAATGGGAGCTTTTGGAGTGCCGAGCCGCATATCTTCCTTGAAGCTACCTATCTCTATGAAAACAATACGGTTTCAGTCGATCAATATGTTGTAATCAGGAGTGACGTGATAAAAGAGTATTTGATATGGGATACATCCTATACCATACCCAAAATGACCGATGAGGTATCACAGCATGGGTTTAGCGTAAAAAGTGTGTTTAACGATGTTGGCGGCAGTCCATATACCAGCGTGGCAGATACAATCTGCTTTGTGCTGGAAAGGAGAATTTAGTAAGGAAATTTCAACATCACAAAAAAATGTTAGGAGAATTATAATGCAAATCAATGACTTTACAACCGCCCATGTTGAGCAGGCGGCGCAAATCGCAAAACAGAATTATGAGGATGAGCGGGGTTTTGTTCCTGCTCTGCCTCCTGTTGACACACTGCCGGACTTGAATCCGTATGCGGAAAATGGTCTTGGTGTCGCGGCGTTTGAAGGCAGCACAATGATTGGGTTCCTGTGTAGCGTACCACCGTTCAGAAATGCTTTTGGCTCAACGAATGCAACAGGCGTATTTTCACCAATGGGTGCAAATGGCGCAATTAGTGAAAATAGAGCAAAGATATACGCTCGCTTATATCAGGCAGCGGCTGAAAAATGGGTACGCGCAGGAGCATCCAGCCACGCTGTATGCATATATGCCCACGATAGAGAAGTGCAGGAGCAATTCTTCCGTTATGGTTTTGGTCTGCGCTGCGTTGATGCGATTCGCGGAATGGATGAGATTATTTTAACACCATGCGAAGGTTATTCTTTCACTGAGCTAGCACCGAGAGAAATTAAAAAAATTCTACCATTGCAGAACATGCTTGATGAAAGCTATATCGACAGCCCATTTTTTATGTTCAGAACAAAAGTAAGTGAAGATGATTTTTTGACAGAATATGAAGACTTCCAATCCGTTTATTTTATAGCGAGGTATGCGGGTAAGATCGTAGCGTTTATTAGAGCGGAGCTCGACGGAGAAAACTTTATATGCAACACACCAGGGTACTTGCATGTAAAAGGGGCATATTGCTTACCAGAATACCGGGGTAAAGGTTTAAACCAAAAGCTTCTGAGTATGCTGATGCAGAAACTGAAAGCTGAGGGGTATACAAGACTCGGCGTGGATTTTGAGAGCTTTAATCCCACAGCAAGCGATTTTTGGCAGAAATATTTCACGCCCTATACATATTCAGTGGTAAGAAGGATAGATGAGTGGATATTAAAGAATAAATGCATTTGATGCCTTGTATGATTTCTCACACATATAAAGACAATTGAGCCTCGATGGAAACAAGGACTTGGCCCTGCTATCCTTCAAAGAACTCCAGAATTTTGGATTCATCCAACGGCACACTAAGATAGTAGCCCTGCAGATAATCACAGCCGGATTTGGCCAGATAGTCCAGCTGCTCTTTTGTTTCGACACCTTCTGCCAGGGTTTTTATATTCAGTTTTTGCGCCATTGAAATGATTGCTTCAGTAAGACTGTCGGTCTCACTGTTATGCCAGGTTTCTTGAACAAATGATATGTCGATTTTCAGCAGTGAAATCGGTAACAATCTCAGGTAGCGCAGAGACGAATACCCGGTACCAAAATCGTCCATAGCAAGTCCAATGCCGGCTTTCCTCAGCTGCCACAATACACTGTATGGATTGTGGTCATTTCCTATAAAGACGCTTTCAGTAATTTCCAGGTCAAGATTAGCCGGATCGATTCCGGATGAATTTATGCAGTCCATTACTTTTTCATAAAAGCGGGGGTGCTTGATCTGAACGGCGGAGATATTAACTGATATTATGATTGGGGTATTGTACTGCGTAATAATTTTCTTACACATCATA
Organism: Bacillota bacterium; assembly: GCA_023409615.1. GTDB lineage: Bacteria > Bacillota > Clostridia > Acetivibrionales > DTU013 > JAEYRF01. Next base: position 2,475 of record JAEYRF010000074.1, read on the forward strand.
CATGCAGTTTTCAGTACCCAGGCGCCAATTGGTACGATTAACCCGGTCTCCTCTGCGATTGGGATAAATTCCAATGGATTGACCTGGCCCAACTCGGAGCTGTTCCACCGGAGGAGAGCCTCTAGTCCGCGGAGCTTACCGGTATCAACCGAGAACTGCGGTTGGTAATTAAGTGTAAGTTCTCCATTGTCAATTGCTTTGCGCAGTAAGCGTTCCAGCTCGGTTTTACGAAGAAGCTCAGACTTCATACTTTCAGTAAAGAACCTATAGGTGTTCTTTCCCATTTCTTTTGCCTTATACATGGCAGTATCAGAGTTTTTCAGCAATTCATCCACTGTTGTACTATCTTTAGGGTATCTTGAGATTCCGATACTTACCGACATGATGATGGTTTTATTCTTTACTGAGAAGGGCCTGGTAAACTGTTCCATAACCTTTTCAAGAAATTGTGTGATCTCATCTATATCATCCAAATCTGAAAGAATGATTGAGAACTCGTCTCCGCTTAGCCGTGCGAGATAATCATTAGTTCTTATTACGCTTGCAAGACGCTTTGCAGTTTCAATCAGAAGATCGTTTCCAATGGAGTGTCCAAGCGTGTCATTGACCCTCTTAAAGTTGTCAAGGTCTAAAAAGGCGACGGCAAATTTTCCTGGAGAATGTTCTGATTTTAATATTAAAGTATTCAGTTGTTCGATAAATAAGGTTCTATTTGCCAGATTGGTGAGGGAATCGTGAAAGGCCATCTCAAGAATGGTAGCCCTGTGTTCGTTGAGCTCATCTACTTGTTGGAGGAGCTTATCCTCTGAAACACTGATTTCTTCATAGAGCTCGGTAAGTTGCTCGTTCTTGCTCTCGAGACTTTTGATAACCGGGTTAGCAATCTGCCTTGCCAGAAAATATCCTATAATTGAAGCAATGATTGTAATCAGGACGATAAATATGATTATGGTGGTTGTTAATAATCGGATCGGAGCTTCGAACTCGTCCATATTACCGACAATGACAAGCATCCATTTTGTTTTGTCAATCAGTGAACATGCACTGATCATTTCCTGATTGTTCTCCGAGTATTTGACAATGGCTGGTGAGGGTTGCCTATCATTCTGCATTTCAATCATGATATCATGAATTTCGGGGTTTTCTGCAGGATGTCCAATTTGTTTTGAGTCTGGGTGGTAAATGATATTACCATTTTCATCGACTAGATAGGCATAGCTGGAATCGGATCCATTAAGCTTCATGTCCTTTAAATTTACGGCCATACTATCCGAACGGATTGCGCCCCCCACATATCCTAATAGTTCTCCTGTTGACGGAGAAAAAACAGGATGCGTTGCAACAAATATTTGTAAACCTTGAAATCTGGATATCAGTGTTTCACTGATAACAGGTACTTCTTCAGAAATCGTCTTATTATGATAATTTCGGTCTGAAAGATTCATACCAACTTCCGAGGTGTTGTTAGTAGCAAGGCTTATTCCGTCTATATTATTCAGGAATATCCCAAGCATATTTGGTTTGGTTTCGGCGTATTTAATAATGATATCATTCACAGTATCAATGCGATATTTGTTTTTCTGATCGTACAATAGTGCCAGGACATTATAATCGGATGCCAGTGGAGCGAGGAGGTCAATTTCTTTATCAATAAGTTGAGATATTAATTGATCCTGGGATTTGGTCAGTTCAATGGCAGAATTTTTTATCAAAGTGTTAATGATCTTTGAAGACCAGTTGTAAGAAAATATACCTGTAATGACAATTACAACATTCAAAAGAATAATAATCATCATCGTTATTCTGACTCTGATATTCATACAGCCTCCATACTATTACTGCACTGTATTTTGAAATAAAAAGAAATAGGGAATGTACAAAATATGACTTTATTCTAACAAATTTGATATACTTATACAATAGAAGAATCGAAAGCTGTTAGGCCGTACTTCAGCTTGTAGTATTCAGTTAATATATCATGTTATAATTAGCCAGGTACACAAATGTATATATAATTGTGGTGGTATTGAGGAGATTATGTTATAGTAAAATCAATAAAATTACTGCTTGCAGTAACTGTCAAGCAGGAGCTGGAGGCTTGTATGAACAAGGAATTGAATGAAATAGATAAATCTGCTGGGATGCCTGTCAAGTGCAAATTTTCTACAAAAAAGATTGAAAAGGTATTGACCTTGTTTTTTCTTGCATTGTTTTTTATTACATTTAATCAAAGCTTTTTATCACCGCTATCGATATTTCTCTATACATCGTCAATCATTTGCATTTTATATTATATACTTTTTTATAGAAAAAAGACTGCATATGTCATTTTAGAAGATGACAGTATTATTATTGCAAGAGGTATTTTTCTGAAAGACGAAAAAATCAAAACCGATTTAATTAAAAAAGTATATGTTTTGGATAAGAAAATCGAAATAGCGTTTACAAAAGAAGGTGCCGATGATAATGTCAATATATTCAACATCCTTCTGGAAGAGAATGATATAGCTGCAATAGCTAAATATTTGCAAGGTAAACAAATTTGATTTTTGTGTAAATCTCCTTTGCTTATCGTAGGATGTCATGATATAATTCTTTTTGTTGAATTATATCGAAAAAGTTGAATATATTTAAACCATATTAAACCACAGATAAGGTGTGGAAGTTTCTACGTGGCAGCCGTAAATTGCCTACGCTATGGTGTTCGAGCTATTCGTCGGATTTCTAAAGACAGAGAACACCATCTCATGTCTTTTTTTATGGCATACGCTGCAGGGCGAATTCATTTCGCCCGTAGCGAGGGGGTATGGGGGCTTGCCCAGGATGCATGGGCGAGCAGAAAGTATGTTGAGTGCGCAAGCACGGATTTCCTTTGCAACATGCAAAACGACGGAGTAATCGACCAGCCCCCATTGGAAATTGATCTATTTATTCAAGGAGGTGCAGTATATGCGTTATTATGACTTGAAGGTTGTTGGTCTGGAGAGAAAATTACCGATCGTCCGAATAACCGATAAGATGGAAATTGCAAGCTTCGTCATACTTGGTGATTCAGAACTTGTGATACGTGCAGCTGAAGAGCTGAGTAACCGCATACCTGAGGTTGATTATCTTATAACAGCGGAGGCTAAAGGTATTCCCCTTGTGCAGGAGCTTGCTCATTTAATGGGTATGAAGCGTTATTTTGTGGCCAGGAAAAGTATAAAGCCATATATGACGGAACCCTTTGTAACGGAAGTCTATTCAATCACTACACAGGAGAAGCAGATTCTGTGCCTTGAAAGGGAAGAAAGCGAGCTTATTAAGGGGAAAAGGTTGTTGATAGTAGATGACGTTATAAGCAGTGGTGAATCGATAAGGGCGATGGAGTCACTAATAAAGAAGGCAGGCGGAATAATAGCAGGCAAGGCGGCTATTCTGGCTGAAGGTGATTCGGCGATGCGTAATGATATCATATTTCTAGAGAGATTGCCGGTATTCCCTGTGAAAACCACCAGATAGAGGAGATAGTAAATTGAGCTTTCATGTGAGCAACATAAGTTATAAGTACAATTCAAATTCTGATCCTGTGCTAAAGCAGGTAAGCTTTGATATAAAGGAAATGGAAGTTACTGCTATCGTTGGGCCTAGCGGTTGTGGGAAGTCGACGCTCGTTAGCATTCTGAGCAGCGTCATACCGAATCTTATTCCAACCGGTGAATATGAAGGATCTTTTGATTTCGGTCAGTCTGCCACTATATCTGTTGTCAGCCAGTCTCCTGAAAACCAGCTGTTTGGTTATGGAGTTGAGGATGCAATTACCTTTGGTATAGAAAACATGGGAATTGAAAGCAGCCAAGTGTCGGAACGTCTTGAATATGTCCTCGATCTGCTGAATATACAGCA
>JAEYRF010000095.1 GCA_023409615.1 Bacillota bacterium
GACCCGGAAGCACTTTCTCGTGATTATAGCTCATATCTAAATCCCCCTTCATTTAATGCTATACTATTTGATTTCCCTCTCATTTTCATAATATGTTGCACTTGTATTTTTGTGATATTTCATACAACTTAAAATCATTCATAAAGTAAGCCATAAATGATTTTGCCGCAACAAGCCGGTCAAGCTCCGAAATCGGCTTGTCCATGCAGCCTTATAGCCAAAAGCTGCATGAGTTGCAGCATGATTCACTACAGGGCATGCTGCAATTTGCAAAATCCCGATTGCACCGATGCATTTCAGTTCAAGGCTCCAATTCTGAAATGCCCCCTGCAAGTTTTGAACTCGTTGCTTGCAGGGGCAAGTCGCCTGTAGTGCTCTGAGCGACTAGGTGCGGTGCAATCATAAATGAAATCATCTGTGTCATATATATAATAGTGACAGTAATTAAGAAATGTGAGAGGATGATATGTTTAATTTTCATAACAGGCAATACATTTTCCGGCAGGCTGATGGTGAGCTCTGGAATTTCTTTTACGATACCAGACAATGTCTCTGTTATAACACGCTGACAAGTCGGGGCATATGGAGCAATGCGGTTGTGCTGCACAAAAACGTGTACAAGTATTTCTACGCAGAGATGGACCAAGATAACATTTATCATATCCTGTTTCAGGACAACAATGGAAACATCCAATATTCCAGACTGGACGGACAATCCATCAGAACTGTTCCGGTCCTGAACAGCAAGTCACCGGCCGCTTATGACAAGCATTTGTATATTGCACCATTGAAAGAGCATGTTTACCTTTTCTATGTTCTGCAGCATGAGAACTCCTTCATGCTTGCCTACCAGACATTGGGCAATACCAGACTCGGTACGCCGAAGGTGGTGGATTACGTTTCCGGCAGTAATCTGCCGTGCTCGATCATATATGACAACGAGCAGAATATATATGTCTTTTATCAGTCCTATGACGGAAAGTATCTTCAGTTGGGATATAAGAAATTTAATACTGCCCAAAAACACTGGAGCGATTTCACCCCGGTGACCAAATATACCGGAAATTGCGAGTATGCACATGCAATTGTTGACAGCGGCGGCATAATTCATTTATGTTATCAAAGACGAGCACCAAAGCTGTTTGAAATGGTTTACCAGCAGAAAGCACCGGACAAGAATCTCTGGTCACGGGAAACGATCGTACACTCCTCGGTTCACTCCTTTGAAAATGCCTCCATCCTCCAGTCCCAGGACAAAATCGTGATTTATTGGGTTAGGGAAGACATGATTTATTATAACAGCGGCTCACTGGACGGTACCGGCTGGAACAGAGCTGCGCGCCACACTACACAATTTGGCCGCCAGATTCTGTGTCTGTGCTACAAAAGCAACCGTCCGGGAGGGGACGTTTCTTCACTCTCGCCAGGAATCTATCCCGGCATCCTCTCCAACGGCCTGAAACTGGCATTTCTAATAGGCGACACCGGCAACCGGCAGGGGGACGTTTCTCCCAGAGGGGACAGTCCTCGAGTTAACACCGAAAGCAGTGCTGATGGAGGATCTGCCGGAAGGAGCTATTATCAGGAAGATACTATAAACCGGTTGCAAGAAAGCGTGGACGAGGTCAGGGAAAGTTGGTCGCAAAATAAGAAAGAAATGTACCGCATTGCAAATACTTATTCAGACTTGAAAAAGGAAGTGGATAAATTTTCGATCCGGCTAAATTTACTTGAGAAACAAATCGGACAGCTGAAAAAACTCGTCAGCAAGCCGGAAGCGGCTATGAGTCAAATGCCTGCAGATGTGACTACGGAATCTCCCTTGCCTGTTGCTGTGAAGCAAGTGCCTGCTACTGTAAAATTCGATACTGCTGCAACAGTTCTGCCAACGTATGCACCCGCATCTGATCCTTCGCTACAGGCTGCGCCTGCTCCCCAGTCACAGCCTGCACCAGCAAGAAGTTCTTTACCTTCAGAAAAAGTCAAAGCTACCCTGGATCCAGAAAAGCTGAAAGCGTGGGAAGAGTGGAAGGAACCTGAAGAGCTGCGGCAGGTACCTCTGGAACCATAGCATCACTGTAACCTTTAAATAGTTGATATCCTATCATCTGTTAGATTGAGCCCATGCTGGGCACATAAGAAAAAGAGGACAATCAATTAAGATCATCCTCTTACATTTAAACCCGAAAAGCCGTTCCCCCATATTTTGACACCTAGCCCTAAGCTAGGTGGGTGTCCTGCTGGCAACTTCGATCTTCCACTGCCGTTTCATACGGACATGCCGTATGCCGGAATTAGCTTGTGGCCTGACGTGTTCTGCCAAACACCAGACTCCCGTATAACAAATGTAGGTTCAAAATAATAGGTTTATCCGGTCATTTCAGGCAATCGACTATTTAATTATCATAGACACATGGTCTACATTCTGCTGTGATGTAACTTATGCCACATCACATGTCGTATTTAAATTATATCACTGTCTCATTGGTTCGACAACAAACCGCAGACTCAATTATAGCCTCAAAGCATTCAATTTTTCATTCTGCCTTCAATTTTCTGCGAAATGCTAATAAATAGCCGCTCTGAACAGGAACATTATGGATATATTTTTACGTACCTGTTCTTCATTACCTGCGGTACGACCCTGTACATTTCCCGGACTATGATCCCGTTCGTCTGAGCCTGTTGAAGCACTAAATCTTTGAACTCAAGAGGAAACCGCAGGCAATAGCCGCAACCACCTTTCGCGATCTGACACGGAGTAGATATCACTTCAAAAACGTAGCCCTTTCTTTCAAGAATACTGCAAAGCTGCAACGCATAATTACCCGAATCCATAATTGCGATGCCAAACATAAGTCATCACTCTCCCAGGAACCTGTAAAATCAGATACTACTTTATATTCTATTCAGCTCCCGATTTTTTGCTCCCTCGCATAATAAAACAAATACTGCTGCGCAGTACCGGCATACTCGCCAAAGTGTTCCTGCGCAAATTGGCCGATTTCTCCGAAGCTGGCTTCCCTCTTGAAGTATAACTCCTCCATCACCCTCTTGACCCACACGTCCGTAGGGAAAACATCTCTCTTTGTTCCACTGTATAGCAAGACGCAATCTGCTACCTTATTTCCGACTCCCTTAAACCTCAGCAGATACTTCCTCGCATCGTCCGTACTCATTGAAGCAAGCCTATCCGGGTCAAATTCACCCATTGCTGCGGCTTTAGAGGTGTCATGAATGTACTCGCACCTGTACCCGGCCCTGCACATCTGTATCTGCTCCAGGCTGCAGGAGGCCAGTGATACAGCATCCGGGAAGCTGAAATACTTATTCCCCTCATACCATAACGAGCTTCCATAAAGTCTGGCAATATCCTCAATAATCTTCATAATCCTGGGTATCCTGTTGTTGGATGAAAGGATAAACGAGATCAAAACTTCCCAGGGCTCCTGCTGCAGTATACGGATTCCGCTGCCGAATTTAACAGCCTTTTCCATGATGGGATCAATTGTGACCGCCTTTTTAATTAGCGCGTAATCTCTTCCAAGGTCAAAATAGTCAAACCAAATTTGCTGGAAATCTTCCAGTGTCACATTCGCCAGCACAAGCCTTCCTGGCTTATTTGAAGCACCTGGCACATACGCAACATTGGCGACCCTTCCGCGCACCACTCCCGTGTAGCTGCCGTCGGCCTGTTTGTGCCACCTGAAGCATTGTCCGCATTCAAAAATATGTACCGGGTCAAAATCCTTGATCCCTTGCACAATTACACGGCTGGCTGCGGCACCCGCTTTGTCCGGCGAACCTGCAGAATCGTTAGTTAAAACTGCAGCATCGTCCGCGCTTCTCTCTTCATTTACCTCGTATCCTCTGTAACGCATATGAACTATCCTCACCTAACTATATATTGTGCAGCTACAACGTGCACCTATAACGCCGAAACGCACTTGCGCTATTATACCATGATAAATCATGGTATAATAACCCCACAAGTGTGGTTATTATACGCCTCCGGCAGAATTTATGCGCGTGCGATATTTTCGGCTAGTACCTATAACGCCGAAACGCACTTGCGCTATTATACCATGATGAATCATGGTATAATAACCATATCAATATCCATTGTAGCATATTTCAGGAGGGGCAAATGAAAGAAAAAATTTACACAATTCCGGTCACAGAAGCCTTCGAACAGGACTGTGAATGTCCGATGTGCCTGCTGCAAAGTAAACTGGAACGTGAATATACCGATTATTACCTCGGCCCGGCACTGATGGAGCCGGACAGCAGGATAGATACAAATATAAGAGGCTTTTGCCGCAGACACTTCGAATTGTTGTACAATCGTCAGGAAAACCGGCTGGGCTTGGCTCTTGAGACACATACACATCTGAAGGAAAAGCTAAGTGAAATTAAGGAGCTCAGTAAATCTATCCTTGATGCAGCTAATGATAAAAGCAGATCCAGCCCGATATTCAGTTCTCTTGCCGGAAAATTCAGTGCAAAGGCTCAGTCCGGCTCATCCCCCTCTACCAAGCTTATAGATATGCTCTCTAAAATGGAAAGCAGCTGCACTATATGCGATCGTCTGGAAAAAACAATGGACAGATATTTGGATGTCATTATGTACCTGTGGTCAAAGGAATCAGATTTTCAAAAGGTCTTTGCCGAAAAAAAGGGCTTTTGCCTTATCCACTTGAACATGCTTATAGAAGCAGCCGAAAAATATCTAAATACCGCTGAAAGCAAAAAATTCCTGAGTCTGCTAATGCAACTGCAGATTGAGAACCTTGAGAGGATCGAACAGGAACTGGAATGGTTCACAAAGAAGTTCGATTACCGTTATAACGACGCTCCATGGAACAATTCAAAAGACGCGCTGCCCCGCAGCATACAGAAGCTGAAGGGCTATTGCGACTTTAAATAGAGTGTAATTGATAGCCTATAAACGAATATATGAATTGCCGTCGAGTGGAATCAGCACCTGAAGCGGCACTGTCCTGTCCATCCGACCTACGGCATAAATCGTATAAAACCTGCCAGCCCCCAGCGAGATATTTGGCACATATAGCAGATTTCTGTCTGTGCCGCTCTGTCGCAGATAAAATACGTATCTGCCGGCTGTTATAGGCGTATAATTTGTTGCTATACCATAAGGAACGTCCCCAAACAATTTTGCTCCGTCCGAGAGCACCAAATCCATGCTCTGGCTGTCAGGGACAAGGTTCGCAAAACGAAGATACAGCACACCGGGTGCAATCTGTATCACAGTTTCGAAGAATGTTTTTATAGCAAAGGCTGGAGCTGATCCGATAAGCACAGCTGTATTGATAGAGTGAGCCGGAAGTTCAATTTCCGTATCCAGTAAGATTGGGCTTGTGGTATATGCCCTGAATACCTGTATACTATATTTTCCCGGCATCATTTGCAAATATTCTGTGAATCCCTTATATACAAGGCCTGATGCGATTTGGCTTCTGTTTGCATATATATCCACACTCGGCATGCCGGGCGAAGCATTCAGAAAACGCATATAGGAAGGTTGCTGCCTTGCACCCATCATGTACGGTTGTTGTGCATAAAAATACATAAAATTTCTCTTCTCCAGTCAATTTGCTTCATACATACAAAGCAAATAAAATACCATGGAGCAATGCTCCATGGTATCAGTATATTTTATGCATCTGTGAAAGGTGCCATAACCCTCCGCGAAAGGTGCTGAAAAGCTTTATTTTGCAAGCTTGTAGATGCTTACGATATCATCCTTCTTCAGCTTCATGAAACCGCCCATCGAACCTGTTCCTACTGCCTTCTCAGCCATCTCCGCAAAGCGATCGTCTGTGATGTTGGCTTCACTCAGGCGGACCGGAAGTCCGACGCTCTTGAAAAAGCTTTCAATTCTAGCGATACCTTCAAGCGCAGTTCTCTCCGGGTTGGCAAAATCCTGTTCAACCTTCCATACCCTGACGGCGAACTGAACAAATCGATTCACATTCGTCTTGTAGACATATTTCATCCACGCTGGGAATACTATCGCGAGTCCTGCACCATGAGCAATGTCGTATATCCCGCTCAGTTCATGCTCAATATTGTGCGAAGACCAGTCCTGCTCCCTGCCGCAGCCAAGCAGATCGTTATGTGCGATCGTTCCTGCCCACATGATCTCGGAAAATGCATCATAATCATTGGGATTGCTCAGAGCACGCGGCACATTGTTGATGATTGTCACCAGTGTTGCCTCACTGAGTCTGTCAACATATTCCACATTCGGTGTGTTTGTGAAATATCTCTCCATAACATGGGCCATGATATCGGCCGCTCCGCAGACTACCTGATACGCGGGGAGCGTGAAGCAAAACTCGGGATTCAAAATTGAGAACTGTGGACGCAGGAAATCGTAACCTATATCTCTCTTGAGCTGGCCTTCCTCTTTGGTCACAACAGAAGAACCGCTGCTTTCGCTGCCCGCCGCCGGAATGGTCAGTATGGTGCCAATCGGCAAAGCCTTAGTAGCCTCGCCCTTTTTCATATAGCAATCCCATACATCACCATCATAATATACGCCGGTCGCAATGCCTTTTGCCGAATCGATAACACTTCCGCCACCGACAGCCAGAATAAATTCCACACCGTTTTTGCGGCACAGATCAATCCCTTCATAAACAAGGCTTAGCCTCGGATTAGGCTTGACGCCGCCAAGCTCAACAAATTCAACCCCGGCCTCATTCAATGATTTGACGACCTTATCGTATAAACCTGACCTCTTAATACTTCCCCCGCCATAATGCAGTAATATCTTCCCTGAATACTTCTTTACCTCCGAACCGACTGTGTTTTCAGTTCCTTTCCCGAAAATAATCCGGGTCGTATTCTGAAATGTAAAATTATTCATACCTTACCTCCTATATTCAAACTTATTATTTATTTCTCCATAATAAGACTCTTCACCGTTACATTAACCTGCTTGATATTCAGCGCGGTCAGTCTTTCCACTTCCTCAGAGACCTTTTGCTGGATATCCTTCACCAATTCACGAATCGGACAGCCGTAAATCAACACCAGATCCATCTCCATATAGGTTCCCTCAGGTCTGTTTTCCGCCCTGAACCTGGAGATTTTGCTAACTCCCTGTATGTTAGTAACAACATATTCAACGATCTGATATATCGTATAATCGGATATTGTATAGTTTCCAAGATAACTGAAGGTCGGCCTTACAACCGATTTCTCCCCATCCAGCTGAAAATCAACTTTCCCTTTTCGTCGGAAAATCTTTAGCGGATCGAGAAAATAACCCGAAAAATCCTGCTTAATCTCAAATGTGGGGACCGGAATAACATGCTTACCCTGCTCTCTTCTTGTGGCAATGGCCTGTTTAATCTCAAATTCATCAGCGACTTCCTCAATTCGAACGATTTCACTAATGTCAGGCAGTTTCAGCCTTTTAGCAATTTTTATCACCATTCCATCAGAAGTCCCCAGTATAAGGATGGAGTCCGGCTTGTGGACACTGATTGCATCCATTACCTCATTTGCGTAAACATCATCTATGAACAATGCATGCTTGATGGACCCAACCTTGGTTTTTTCTTTTTTTGCGGATGTCCCGGCAATAACCTGATTTACCTTTATGAACAGCCCGTCGTCAATAATATATTCTATTCCTCGTTCTCTGGCCACCCACGAGGCTCTGTGGCTTTTCCCCGTGCCGCTGGCTCCAACAAACCCGATTGTCTTCAATCAGTCACCTTCCCGACCGTATTTACTACGAACTTTATTATTTTTTACACTACATGCCTGATTCAGTTTTCATTTTAGTCATTCAGCATTACCATCTTGATTGTATCTGTTTTATTATCCCGCAATGTCTCCATAGCCTGCTTTATATTTTCAAGCTTAAACCTGTGGCTTATCAACTCTTTTACATCGATCATTCCACTGCTGATCATATCGATACATCGTGGGAAATAGAGAGCCGGAGCTGCAAAGGAGGCTCTGAGCTGCAACCTTTTAAAATGGAAGTCGTTAGCATTGATGGTAATATTCTCATCACCGTAGCCAAACCCGATATAAGCGGCAATTCCACCGTAGTTCAAGGTCTTCAATGCACTGGGGATCGTTTTGGGCGGAGCTGTAACAAGAACCTTGTCAACACCTCCCCGTGCGAAACGGTATTCCTCAAGATTGATTTTGTCCGGATTTATAACCGCATCTGCTCCAAATTTCATAGCTGTATGAATTCTTTTTTCCGAAGTTGAAAGCGCTGCTGCATATATGTTTCTGGCTCCGGATAGTTTTGCGAGTTTTAAAGCTATTAGTCCAATCGGTCCGAGGCCTACTACAAGGACATCATCATTCAGCTTTATATCTGCAGTATACAACAGGTCAAAAGCAACACCCATCGGTTCAATCAGTGCCGCTTCTTCAAAGGGAATTTCCCCGATATCCACCACCTGCTCTTTTGCTGCAATAATATACTCTCCGAAACCACCCGGATCTGATTTGAACATAGTATTCGGCCCGGCATGGCATAGGTCGACTCTCCCGTTGCGGCAATTGGAGCAATAACGGCAAAAGGTACTGCTTTCCATCACAACACGGTCTCCTACCTTGACATTTTCAACATGCTGACCTGTTTTTTTCACTATACCAGCGACTTCATGGCCGAAAGGCATCCAATCCCGCGCTTGAGAAGATGCGGTATGAATATCTGATCCGCAAATACCGCAGGCTTTAATTTCTACCAATACCTCGTCAGGACCGATATCTCTCAAAACGATATTCCTGATTTCAAATTGATATGGTGATTTGACGTATGCGCTCTTCATTGTATGCTCCCTTGTTTGAATCAACTGATGCTATAGTATTTATATATTTTATCAAATAGGAAGGCAACCCGCAACATCGCAAGAAAAAGATGGATTTGCATTGTGAATGTCTATAAAAAGGAAAAAGAGAGTCGTTTGACTCTCTTTTCTTTCCCCGGATTCTCATCATTTGTACACTTAATCTTTTGTCGTTGGTTACTTGAATGCTTTATCTTTAGTAAAAATATGAAATTCTTTTATCAACTATATTATGTATCAGCACAACACGTTTTATACATGATGTTGTGCTACACGTCTATTTTATCACGTCATCCTAACTTGTCAATATAAATATGAAATAATTTAGCTGAAAATGCCAGATCCTCAATTGAAAAAGTAAATTCCACCCCTCCTTCGGGATTAGCGGAAGTTACTTTTGCAAATCAACGGAAATAAGGAACATGGAAGTTACTTTTGCAAACATATCTTTCGTGTCAATTTTCACCACA
>JAEYRF010000132.1 GCA_023409615.1 Bacillota bacterium
ATACTTCTCCGCCTGTCTGAACTTAAAGAAATTTTCTGCAACCTGCGGGAACAGTGCGTAGGATAGCACATCCTCATCCTGCTCAATATACTGTCCGATCTGGCTTCTGATATTCTCCAGCTCGGGCTGAATTAAGTCCGCAGGCCTGCAAGTAATCTGCTCTTCTTCTCCGAGAATTTTCTTTTTAATTTCTTCGGGGATTGGAGCAGGGGTTTTGCCATATTCACCCTTTACAAGCGCCTTGGATTCCTTTGGCACCATCTTATATCTCTCGCCGGTGATTACATTCATCACAGCTTGCGTTCCAACGATCTGGCTTGTCGGAGTTACCAGTGGAGGATAACCGAAGTCTTCTCTCACTTTAGGAACCTCTTTGAGAACTTCTTCAAACTGGTCTGACTTACCAGCCTGCTTCAACTGGGAAACCAGGTTGGAAAGCATTCCGCCGGGTACCTGGTAAATCAGTGCATTGACATCGACACCCATAACCTTGGTATCAAGAAGTCCCGACTTAATATAGTTTTCTTTTATTGGTCTGAAGTATTCTGCAATCTCAGTCAGCTTCTCGAGATCAAGGCCGGTATCAAATTCAGTATCCTTCAGCGATGCAACAAGCGGCTCCGTTGGCGGCTGTGACGTACCCATAGCCATTGGCGAGATTGCACAATCCACAACATCTGCGCCTGCTTCAATTGCCTTCAGGTAAGTCATTGACGCAACACCGCTGGTATAGTGTGTATGAATCTGTAATGGCACCTTGACATACTCTTTAAGTGCCTTAACAAGATTATACGCTGAATACGGAAGAAGAAGTCCTGCCATATCCTTAATGCATATACTGTCGGCACCCATCTCAACAAGCCTTCTTGCATCCTTTACAAAAAGCTCCAGGTTATGAACAGGACTGATAGTATAACTCACTGTACCCTGCGCATGGCCGCCTTCTTTTTTACAGGCTTTGATAGAAGCTTCAATATTTCTGACATCATTGAGCGCATCAAATATTCGGATAATATCGATCCCATTTGCGATTGATTTCTGCACGAAATATGTCACCACATCATCTGCATAATGCTTGTAGCCCAGTAGGTTCTGACCTCTAAGCAACATCTGCAGCTTGGTCTTCTTCGCCTTACTTTTAATTTTTCTAAGTCTCTCCCATGGGTCTTCACTCATAAAACGCAAGCATGAATCAAAGGTCGCCCCACCCCAACATTCCAGAGAATTATAACCGATATTGTCAAGTTTCTCAACGATAGGCAATATATCATCTGTTGTCATTCGGGTAGCAATCAGAGATTGGTGTGCATCTCTTAATACTGTTTCAGTTATTTTAACCCTACTCATTTTTTAGTCCCCCTTAATCCAAGGATGCCAGCAAATCTCCCGCATTAACGGAAGCACCTCTGGTCACATTGATTGACGAAACAACGCCATCAGATGGAGCAACGATTTCATTTTCCATTTTCATAGCTTCCAGTATTACAAGCACAGTACCTCTTTTTACGGGGTCGCCTGGTTTTGCAACAACCTTCAATATCGTACCCGGCATTGGTGCTGTTACCTTAACTGATCCTACTGCACCGCTGCTCACTTGTGCCGCTGGAGCAACAGGTGCTGCGGGTGCCTGTTGTGCAGCAGGAGCTGCCGGAGCAGCCGGTGCCGTAGCAGTGACGACCGGTGCCGCTGTAACAGGTGCATATACCGGGACTGATCCGTCCCTTACCTCTTCAACTTCTACATCATACTGATTCCCATTTACTTTTATTAAAAACTTTTTCATAAACAATATCCTCCCGACATAATAATTTAATCACACGATTCTAAGAATTTAAATCATGACTTAGCCGCTCGATCCTTCCGGTAGTATTCCAGGCCGGCGATGATACGGGTATCTGCCTCATGGATCTGACAACCAGTCTGTATCCGGGTCTTGTCTCCATAGCGGCTATAGCTGCTGCAATTGCCGCTAAAATTTCATCATTGATAACTTTATTTTCATATTCAACCATGAACTACACCTCCCAGTTATAGCGGTATGTTGCCGTGTTTTTTAGCCGGTCTGTTCTCTCTCTTCCCTGAAAGCATTTCAAGAGCATTGATCAGTCTGCTGCGGGTAGTTGCAGGATCGATAACATCATCCACATAACCTCTGGCAGCCGCAACATACGGGTTCGAGAACTTATTTCTATACTCCTCGATTTTCTGCTCTCTTGCAGCGATTGCATCCTCTGCTGCTGCAATTTCCTTACGGAATATAATATTTGCAGCCCCATCTGGACCCATCACAGCTATTTCAGCACTTGGCCATGCAAAGACTACATCAGCGCCAAGATGTTTGCTGTTCATAGCGATATATGCTCCGCCATAAGCTTTTCTGACAATGACATTGATCTTGGGAACAGTTGCCTCTGAGAATGCATACAACAGCTTCGCTCCATGTCTGATGACGCCGCTGTACTCCTGGCCAGTTCCGGGAAGATAACCTGCAGTATCTGTGAATGTGACGAGCGGAATATTGAATGAATCGCAGAAGCGTATAAATCTTGCGCCTTTATCTGCTGAATTGACATCCAGCACACCTGCCATGACCTGTGGCTGATTGGCAATGATTCCTACCGTCTTGCCGTTAAGTCTGCCGAATCCGACAACTATGTTCTGTGCAAAGTACTTTTGCACTTCCATGAAATCACCGTTATCGAGTACTTTTGTTAAAATATCCTTAATGTCATAGGGTTTGTTAGAATTGTCCGGGATAAGCTCAAGCAGACCTTCTTCTACTCTGTTCAGATCGTCATTTGCCAGCATTACCGGAGCATCTGTCAGATTGTTGTCCGGAAGAAAACTGATGAGTCTTCTGATTTCCTTAAGGCATTCTTCTTCATTAGTACTTCTGAAATGTGCAACACCGCTGGTTCCATTATGTACCTCTGAACCACCTAGTGTCTCAAAAGTAACATCCTCACCGGTCACCGACTTGATGACCTGCGGTCCTGTAATAAACATGTAGCTGGTCTTGTCAACCATAAAAACAAAGTCCGTTATTGCAGGAGAATATACTGCACCACCTGCGCATGGTCCCATGATAACTGAGATTTGAGGTATAACGCCTGATGCAAGTGTGTTTCTATAGAATATGTCTCCATATCCGCTCAGTGCGTCGATTCCTTCTTCAATTCTTGCTCCGCCGGAATCATTCATACTAATGAACGGTGCGCCAACCTTCATGGCCATGTCCATGACCTTTGTTATTTTTCGGGCATGTGCTTCACCCAAAGATCCTCCGATTACCGTAAAATCCTGCGACGACACAAATACCGGTCTTCCGTCGATTGTACCATAACCGGTAACAACGCCGTCTCCCGGTATCTTCTTTTTCTGCATGTCAAAATCGATTGCTCGTGTTTCAACATATGCATCAACTTCAACAAAGGAATTGTCGTCGAACAGCTTTTCAAGTCTTTCCCTTGCTGTCAACTTTCCTGACTCGTGCTGTCTGGCGATCCTGTCAGCACCTCCACCCGCTTCTACTGCCTGTCTGCGGACGTGAAGGTCATTGATCTTTTCAATCGTTCCCATACATCTTCCACCTCGTCAATTTATTTCTATTGCAATTGTAACTTCTAAAATAATTTATTACCTGGTACTAATTATATGAAATTATATTATAACTTTCAATCCAATGCAACTGATTACAGGTAATATTCCTATAAAAAAACCTTCAACTCAATCCAGTATTCACTGAATGTGTTAAAGGTCTTGCTTTCACTCCGGAGTATAAAACCAGGCACTTTTTTAATGCCGATTGTTGGCCTTATAGCTTTAAGCTACTCCCCTCTAATTACTATCAGTGTAACATTTTCATAAAATTGAGTCAATACTTTATAATGCCGATTGTATAAGTCCGATAATCTCGTTTTTACTCAGATACCGCCATTTACCTTCCTCAAGTCCATTTATTCCAACAAATCCTATAGCGATTCTTTTTAAACGTATAACCGGGTGGTTCAGTACCTCAAACATATTTCTGACCTGTCTGTTCTTCCCCTCATGAATTGTGATCTCAACTACTGAATGATCCTGTGCCGAATTGATAATCTTTATTTCAGCCGGGGCTGTTTTGTAATCATCAATTACAATACCTCTCTTTATGCTCTCGATGTCACTTTCGTTCAGGTTTCCCATGATCTCAGTCCTGTACACCTTTTGCATCTGATGTCTCGGGTGTGTTATTTTATTTGCAAAATCCCCGTCATTGGTCAGTATGATAAGTCCTGAAGTATCATAATCAAGCCTTCCCACGGGATATATTCTTTCCTTTACAGTGTCCACCAGATCAAGTACGGTTTTTCTGGAAAATTGGTCCTTTGCTGACGAGATGTAGCCTACAGGCTTATTAAGCAAAATGTAGACCTTTTTCTGCTCATGCCTTATTTCAATGCCATCCACAAGGATCCTCTCAGAACCGCTGATTTTTGTTCCCGGTGTTGTAACAATAAGTCCTTCAACCTCAACACGTCCCTGAGATATTAGTTCCTCGCACTTACGTCTGGAGGCTATACCGGCCTCTGCCAGATATTTCTGCAGTCTAACCTCGGACATTATCTTACCCTTTCATTGCGACAAAAACTACTAATAAATTTGTTAAATATTAAACGAAATCATCGAAAATTATATCATAAATAAGAAAAAAAGACCACAGCAAACTGTATAAAGCATAAATGAGTTTGCCTGTGGCTTCTTCTCCCTTTCAGAACAGCTATTTTGCTGTACAATTGCTCTTCTGTACAATTGCTCTGTCGTACACAACCATGGCGCACAAATGATAAAAACTTGATTTTACTCGGGTTCTCCATCCCGGTCTGATTCCTTTTTTATAGATACTTTTTTCTTCATCATGCTTTCCAGCTTACACAGAAACTCAGGCACAAGGTCCAGCAATTTATCCACTGTAGAATTAACGTTTACCGGTAAGAGTTTTATCTGGCCATTTCCCACAACCATAAAAGCGACCGGGTTTATACTCACTCCCGCGCCACTACCACCGGCAAATGGGTATTCTCCCTCATTCTCCTGTGTTTCATCATCATCTCTTTCATTACGGCCTTTCTCCTGCGTGCTTTCTGCCGAATAACTGTACTCTCCGCCGCCTGCCGCAAAGCCAAAGGTCACTTTTGAAATAGGGATGATCACTGTACCGTCGGGCGATTGTACTGCATCACCCACAATTGTATTAACATCCACCATCTCTTTAATACTTTGCATGGCCGTTGTCATTAAACCTTCAATAGGATGCTGTTCAGCCACTTACTTCACCACCTGTCGTTTTTTTTGCCTTCAATTTCATCGAATATTTAATTAAGTATATTTTTTTTAATACAACAATAATATGGACTAACCTGACATGAAATATGCAGCTAGCTTCTACTTTAAAAATACTTTTATCAAAGCATGGCGAAATTTTAATTCCCTTTTTGAAGGCTTTTAAATATCTTGATAGCCAAGTGACTAAAATTCCTGCAACAGACCAAAGCAGTCCGCATATCAAGCCTGTTTGTGCAGCATCACCCGTTCCCTGTGTGAGTTCAATGTTAAGCTCAACATGTATATCTTTTTTATTTAGATAATTTCTGATCTCTTCTATAAGGTCACCATGATCCTTGAGATAAACTCTGAAACTTATATATTTTTTTATGATATCAATGGGCATAAGCCTTTCACTCTCAGCGGTGCCACCCTGCATTTCTCTTGACTGCCCCTTCACAAGCTTGAATTTGATTTTATCGCCTTCTTTCTTTAGCAAAGGGACTTTGTACTCATATCTCAATAAGTTTTTCTTTGTGTAAAAGGCAATCCTGATCCATTCCTCCTTTTCGTTTCGTTCATACTCCACGGCTGCATTTATTTTTATTACGAACAGGATGATAAATAAAAGAAACAAAACAAAAAAAACAGCTATATAAAGCATACATCACCTCAATATCCATTACAGAGGATGCTCTGAAAGCTATTTTTCCCGGTTAATTAGAATATATTCAATTATATTACAGTGAATCTTCGGGCTGCGAATCACTGCGCAGTATATCCTGTGGCAATGCTTCACTGGTTTGTGCCTTTTCAGACTGCACTTCTGAAATCTGATCTTCATCTATCATCAGGTTTTCCATCTCGATAACAGGCAGATCTTTCACTGATCTGAATCCAAAGCTTCTGAGGAACTCTTCCGTTGTTTCATAAAGGATCGGCTTCCCTGGTGTGTCCATTCTGCCTGCGTCTTTGATGAGATTCCTATCAATTAACCTTGTGATTGCGCTGTCCGAGTTGACTCCGCGAATCGTCTCAATCCTGGCTCTTGTGACCGGTTGATTATATGCAACAATAGAAAGAGTCTCAAAGGCAGCCTGTGAAAGTGCCTGCTTTTGTCTGGGCTCAACGAGTTTTCTGATGAATTCGTAATGCTCAGGTCTCGAAGACAGTTGATAACTCCCATCGATTTCTCTGAGCAAAATGCCTCTTTTTGAGTTTTGCATTGAAACTGTCATGTTACTAAGTATGAGCCGCGTCGTTTTTTTGTCCAATTCCAGTATCTCTGCGAGCTTTTCAAGAGATACCGGATCACCGGCCGCAAAAAGCAGTCCCTCTATAACAGCCTCCATCTCACGGATGTCCATATAATGATGCCTTTCTTATACTTTTTTGTGTTTGACTATGCCAGGTTGTCCAACTGTTCCTGATCAAATTTGACCAGCTCTTCCGAAAGTTCCACCTTATTTATAAATATCTCATCAAATGCCTTTCTCTGTTCAAGCCTTACCTTTTTTAGTTTAGCCAGCTCAAGAATCGCCATAAATCCTGTTATAATATCAGTAGGCGACTTAAGCTTGAAAGAAAATAAGTCTGAGAACCGTAACCGGCTCTTTTTAAGGAGCTCACGTATGACCTCACGCATCTTGCTCTTCAGTGATACCTTTTCATGCTGAATTATTCGGCTCATCCCGCTAACGTTGGGGTTTATCTTCTTTCTGTTCTTCTCGAGCAGCTCCTTGTAAATCCTGATCAATTCATCAGGGATTAACTCAATTATCTCATCTTTTTTCGTAAATGGTACAATTTCCGGAAGCTTGTACAAAACCTGAGCCCACTGTGTTTCACGCTGTTTAAGTATATTTGAGACTTCTTTGAATTTGCGGTACTCCAGCAGCCTCATTACAAGCTCTTCCCGAGGATCTATCTCCTCCTGCTGCTCCTCTTTTCTGGAAGGCAGAAGTAATCTGGACTTAATATGCAGAAGCGTTGCAGTCATCACCAGAAATTCACTGGCAATCTCCATATCCAACTCCTGCATGGCAAATAAATACTCCATATATTGATCTGTAATGATGTTTATGGGAATATCATAGATACTGAACTGATTTTTTTCAATTAAATGAAAAAGCAGATCATACGGACCTTCAAAATTATCAATTTTTATCCTGCAGGCATTCGTTAGTGCACTATCCAAGCCCGCACCCCCATCGTTTATATATCTTCACCAATCAATCTTCATTGCTTTTCGCACATCAATCATTGTCTGCTCCGCAATTTTTCTTGCTCTTTGATTACCCTCCACGACCACTTCCCTGATGTAACCCGGTTTTTCCAGTAACACCTGGCGTTTTTCATAGATAGGTGTAAGGGTCATCGCCATCTTCGCAGCAAGATTTTTCTTACACTGCACACAGCCGATGCCGCCGCTTCTGCATAATGATTCTGTCTCTGCCAACCCTTCTTCATTGAAAACCTTGTGGAATGCAAAAACTGAACAAACCTCCGGATGCCCAGGATCGTCCTTTTTGATCCTTGCCGGATCGGTGACCATTGTCATTACCTTTTTGCGAACCGTCTCCGGATCATCTTTAAGAGCAATAGTGTTATTGTAGCTTTTGCTCATTTTTCTGCCGTCTGTTCCGGGAAGAACCTTTGATTTTGTCAGCTTCGCCTCCGGCTCCGGAAATACTTCTCCGAACAAATAGTTAAAACGCCTTGCCATTTCCCTGGTCAACTCCACATGGGGCACCTGGTCTTCCCCTACAGGTACGGCATCTGCCTTATACATAAGGATATCGGCTGCCTGAAGGCACGGATATCCCAAAAATCCATAGGTGGTTATATTCTTTTCCTTTAACTGCGAAAGCTGATCCTTATACGTTGGGCACCTGTAAAGCCATGACAGAGGAGTTGACATGGAAAAAAGCAGATGTAGTTCCGCATGTTCTTTTATGGAGGACTGCAGGAACATCGTGCACTTTTCAGGGTCAAGACCTGCACTTAGCCAATCTGTAACTATATCATCTATATTAGATTTTATTTCCGATGTATCTTCATACCCGGTAGTCAATGCATGCCAATCTGCAACAAAAAAATAACATTCATATTCGTCTTGAAGTCTGACCCAATTTTCAAGTGCTCCGAAGTAATTCCCAAGATGGAGTGCTCCTGTAGGCCTCATTCCACTAAGCATAATCTTTTTTCCCATTATAGCCTCTCTTTCCAACAAATCAGCACGATTATATAAATTTATACTTATACTATTGTAAATATTGCGTGCCGACCTGTCAATCAAAACACTTTTACATTAACAAATTCAGCAGCGGTGTTTCCATCAGTCTAAAAAGCCATTCGATTGCCGTTCTGAACGGCCACAACATTTTTGATAATATCCCGGGTCTCAAAAGCATGATTGCTAAAAAGGCCATCCCAATATACCGTTCGTACCTCATCAGTTGAAAATACTGCTTTGTCGGAAGTACAGCTGTCAGTATCTTAGAACCGTCTAATGGAGGAATCGGCAAAATGTTGAATACCGCAAGACCAATATTGATCATATAAAAGAATCTGAATATATTAAACAAAATGACCTGTATAGAAAAGCCGGACCCATATATACTCAAGCTGCTGTTAAAAGCTTGCTCAACAGTCAGTCCGTTTTTTACTGCAATGTAAGCCATCGGAAAAGAAAACAAAAATGCAAGCAGCAGATTCGAAACCGGTCCCGCAAGACTAACCAATACAGTTCCTTTTTTATGGTTCTTATAATAGGATGGATCGATTGGAACCGGCTTTGCCCATCCAAATCCAAACCCGCTGAACATTGATATCACAAGCATCAATGTCCCTATAGGATCAAGGTGCTTGAGCGGATTCATCGTCAATCTTCCCATCATTTTCGCTGTGGGATCGCCATTCCTGTATGAAACATAAGCATGCGCCATTTCATGAAAGCTCAATGATATCAATATAGCCGGTAATGCATATAATAAAAAAATCAAACTTTGTCCCATAGATAATTCTCCTCTGTATCCTGTTTTACGTGGGCATGTCCAAAAGTTCATCACTAAGTGTTGTGCACTAAAATATATTATGGTTACATCGCAAAAGCATCAAAACGGCGACACTCCTCGGCAATGGTATTTGCAGGAGTGTCCCGTATCTATTATACCAAATCAAAATCTAAACGTCTGCATATACTACTAAATTTCCCTGTACTTTAGCTCATCACTTCAGTTTCACTTAAACTCATTCAGTTCATAGTCCGGCCAAGCCCGAACCATTCTGATACCAGCGTAAAGAATATCTTAAGAAACGAAGCCTTCTGAACATCGCCCGCAGCAACAAGATCCGCCTTGCCTATTTCATTACCGGATACTATATAATTAACTTCACCAATCTTCTGTCCTGCTTTCACCGGCGCTGTTAAATTCTCTGCTAATTTTGCGATCCTCTCTATTTTTCCCTTGTCACCTTTCTTCATCAGTAATTTCACATCTTCTTTATAGATCGCGTTTACCAGCGGCTTCATGCCTCTCTTCACAGGTACCTGCCGAACCTCTTCCCCCATCGTATTCACCAGTGTCGTTTCAAAGTTTGCAAAGCCGTAATCAAGCAGTTTTCTACTTTCAGCAAACCTCGTATTGGAGTCCGGTTCACCCAGTACAACGGAAATCAGTTCCTGACCGTTTCTGACTGCAACGGCAGAAAGACAATGACCTGCTGCTCCGGTATAGCCTGTTTTCAGACCAACAGTCCCTTCATAATAATGCACGAGTTTATTTGTATTATCCAACGATACAGGTTTTTTACCGGGAACATTCTCACGGAATTTTGCCTGCCAAACCGTTGTATAATTGCTGATCTCAGGGTGCTTGAGCAACAATTCTCTAGACATTAACGCTATATCGTAGGCACTGCTGTAGTGTCCTACATCAGTAAGACCGGAACAGTCAAGGAAATGAGTATTCTCCATGCCAAGCTCCTTTGCCCTCTGATTCATCATTGATACAAAGGCATTCTCGCTTCCTGCTACAGCCTCCGCAAGAGCTACTGTCGCATCATTGGCCGAATGGATGGCTACGGCCTTCATCAGTTCATCCACTGTAAATTCCTCGCCTGGTTCCAGCCAGACCTGTGATCCACCCATGCTCCACGAATGTTCACTCACCTTTACCTTCGTATCATAAGAAATTATACCGGCATCAATAGATTCCATAATTAGCAGCATGGACATGATCTTAGTCACGCTGGCAAGAGGAAGTTTGTCATGGCTGTTTTGCTCAAGCAGCACCTTTCCTGTATTGCAGTCTACCAATATAGCGCCTTTTGCCTTCAAATCAGTCACGGTCGTATTATCCATTATTTTCATAACTGTTACAGCATCATATTCAACTACACCTTCTATTTCAGCACTTATGACTGTTCCTGACAACATTGATAGGAAAATAACGATGGACAAACAAATAACTCCTGCCTTCTTCAGCATATAAAACACTCCTTGCGTATATACTACTTTCATAATTAAAGTTATGCCGCAAAAAGGCAGGATATTCTGTGAACCATAGAAAGGTAAGAAAAAGATCAGAATCTTACAACTTTTTCGTTGTCGACAATGGCTAAAATCAAAGGTCTGACCGCAGGTGGAGCATCTGATATTGAATAGGCGTCCAAAAGCATTTTTTTCGCCTCCGGAAGTCTTTCTTCAGATGAAGTGTGCAATTCCGCAAGGATGTCACCCTTTTGAATGAAGTCCCCTGTTTTTTTGTGAAGAATAATTCCGGCACTATGATCTATCGGGCTCTCTTTTGTTAAGCGCCCTGCCCCAAGAATCATGGAAGACTTACCTGCAAGCTCGGATTGGATCGATGTAACGTATCCCTCAAAGGGCGATGTCATATTGTATATAATAGGTGCCTGATCAAGAGCGTTCTCAGCCCATGGTAAAGCAACAGCTCCTTGTTTGATCATCATTTCACCTAATTTATTAAGTGCACTGCCATTTTGTATGGCATTCAATGCAAGGTTCCTGCACTGTTCAATGGTACCATTTCCCGCCAGTTCGAGCATTCTGGCTGCCAGTTCCAGACATACTGTCTCAAGATCTTTGGGTCCATGCCCCTGCAGCACCTCGATGGCTTCTTTTACCTCCAATGAATTACCTATTGAATTTCCCAGAGGAACATCCATATCTGTAATTAAAGCAACCGTCTTTCTTCCCATGAGTTTTCCGATAGATACCATTTGCTCTGCCAACACTATTGAATCCTCAATGGTCTTCATAAAAGCACCACTTCCGGTTTTTACATCCAGTAGTATCCTATCTGCGCCAGAAGCTATCTTTTTACTCATAATACTGCTAGCAATCAATGGTATACTGCTCACTGTCGCCGTCACATCACGCAGCGCATAAAGTTTTTTATCAGCAGGCGCCAGATTGCCTGTCTGCCCTGCAAGTGCTATTCCTATTTCCTTGACATTATTAATGAACTCATCCCTGCTTAAGGAGGTGCGCAGCCCTCTCACAGACTCCAGTTTATCAATTGTTCCTCCTGTATGTCCAAGTCCTCTTCCGGACATCTTAGCAACCGGAATACCGCAAGCCGCAACAATGGGAGTTATGACGAGGGTTGTCTTGTCACCCACGCCTCCTGTACTATGTTTATCCACTTTAATACCGGGGATTTCAGAGAGATCCACCCTATCGCCGGAATCTGCCATCATCTCAGTGAGATCGGCAGTTTCCCTCTCATTCAGGCCTTTGATGTAAACAGCCATGATCAGTGCCGCTGCCTGATAATCTGCGACACTGCCGTCACAGTATCCTTTTATGAAAAAGCTGATTTCTTCACGGGTAAGCTCGCTACCATCACGTTTTTTTTCAATAATGTCTACTATTCTCATATTAATATATCCTCATAAAAACTATGTGCTTCAAAGTCACATTCTATTTCCAATACATCTGCTACTGTCTGCGCAATATCAGAAAAGGTCTTTCTGGTATTAAGGTTAATGCCCTTCCGAAGTGTTTTACCATAAACAAGCAGCGGCACGTACTCCCTTGTATGATCGGTGCTGGTCGTCGTTGGGTCACAGCCGTGATCTGCCGTGATGATGAGGATATCCTGCTCTGCCAATTCATTCAGGAGTTCAGGTACCCTTTCATCAAACTGTAACAGTGCTTGTGCATAGCCTTTCACATCATTTCTGTGCCCAAAACTCATATCAAAGTCAACAAGGTTCGTAAATATTATGCCATCAAAATGTTGACGGATATAATTTAGCGTTTTGTCCACACCATCCATATTTCCATGGGTGTGTACAGCGTCTGTAATTCCCTTGCCGGCAAAAATATCCTCAATCTTCCCCACAGCCTTGACTTGCATACCACTCTCAGTTACATAATCCAATATGGTCTTTTTTATAGGCTCTAACGAAAAGTCTCGTCTTCTGTCTGTACGGACAAAGCTGCCCTCCGATCCGACAAATGGACGAGCAATTACTCTACCGACTGCGTGCTCACCTGTCAGGAGCTTGCGGGCCATGGTACAGATCTCGTATAATCGATCTATGGGAATGACCTCCTCATGAGCGGCAATTTGCAGCACACTGTCAGCAGATGTGTATATGATTGGATATCCCGTCTTGACATGTTGTTGTCCTAATACCTTTATAATCTCTGTTCCGGAGGCAGGATAATTTCCAAGAGTTTTTACTCCGATCATATCTTCAAAACGTGAGACAATCTCCTTTGGAAAGCCCTCCGGATATAATGGAAACGCTTGATCCAAAGTAATGCCGGCGATCTCCCAATGCCCTGTTGTGGTGTCCTTTCCGGCTGAACGCTCCGTCATTTTACCATAACATCCTATGGGATTCTTCGCGGCCGGAAAACCTGTCGTACCATCAATACATCCCAGACCAAGCCGCTCCAGGTTTGGCAGTGTAAATCCTTCTACCGCTGCGGCAATATGCCCCAGCGTATTGCTGCCTGTATCACCATATGATGCAGAGTCGGGTTGTTCTCCGATTCCAACACTGTCCAGTACTAAAATAATGACTCGTTTCATATGTACCTCTCCCATCAGTCTCTATGACCTTATTGTAGCATAATATCTGTAAATGGCAAAAATAAAAACCCATATTGTTACATGGGTCTTATAATTATTTATCCGTATTAATCATTATCTATTATCTTACGCTCTTGGATGTGTTTTTTTATAAACGTCTCTGATCCTGTTTTTGGCAATCTGGGCATATATTTGCGTGGACGAAATATCCGAATGCCCCAGCATTTCCTGAATAGATCTCAAATCTGCGCCATTCTCAAGCAAATGAGCTGCAAAAGAATGCCGGAGCGTATGTGGCGTAATGTCTTTATTGATCTGTGCCTGGTTCTTATATTGCTTGATAATCTTCCAAAAGCCCTGTCGAGTAAGCCTTCCGCCGTTAATATTGACAAACAGTGCCTTTTCGTCATTGTGAAGGATCAACAATGATCTTGATTTGCTCATATACTCCTTCAGTGCACTGATCGCCATCGATCCAATCGGAATCATTCTCTCACGGGAGCCTTTGTTGCACCTGATATAGGCCAGATCAATATTCAAATCCTGAACATCCAGCTGTATCAGTTCAGATACCCTGATTCCTGTCGCATACAGCAGTTCCAGCATGGCCTTGTCGCGATAGCCCTTAAGATCTACGCACTGAGGCTGTTCAAGAAGCAGCTCTACTTCCTCGGGAGACAATATCTGCGGCAGTTTCTTCTCTACCTTTGGCGATTCAAGTTCAGTAGTCGGATCATGATCAATCAATTTGTTTTTGGCAATATACTGATAAAATGATCTGATAGATGCTAAATTACGAGATATTGTCGATGTTGCACGGCCTTTTTTCTGAAGATAAAGCAAATATGTAATCACAGTTGTTTTGTTGGAATTGGATATGCTTTGCAAATTGATTTCCTGCAGGTAAATAAAATACTGTTCAATGTCTCTCCTGTAGGATTGAAGCGTATTCGCCGAAAGGCGTTTATCCCTTTCCAGAAAATTGACAAACTTTTGCACTAAAGCTTCCATATGTAACTTCCCTTCTTTATATATAAATTGTAAATAAATTCATCGCCATTATATTAAGTTGATTCTAATATATTTCTAGCAATATTGAAAGCAAAATTTTCTAATAAATAGAATTCTTTTCTAATTTCATTACTTATCTACATCAAAACATCCCTCTCTTAAATACATTATTCCTTATATTAGCATAAATTAGGAATACTTAATTGTTTATGTAAATATTATATACTATTTTTGGCTATTTATACTTAATTTAATAATTTTTATAGAGTTAAAGCAGGTAATACCATCCGAAGAAGAATCGGTGTAACATATGCGTCGAACAGGATCCCTGCCAGGATAATACAGGTAAATAGTGCGGTTACAAGGCAATACGTAACAAATGCAGTCTTTAGACTTGATTTCTTGTTTCCTTCAATAGATTTGTTTTTTGTGATACGCATAGAAAAATTTATCCCATTTACCCCAATAGCGATTAGGCATGGCACAATAATTATTTCCTTCGGAAGCAGAGCAAAGCCCGAAAACAGAAGGCCCTTCATACCAAGTGCGCGAATAATGAATCCTGAACTGAAGCCGGTAATGAATCCCCTGACCCCCATAATAAGAAAAATGAACGGGAGACCGATAATGCTAACCCCCAGTATCCATAAAAGTCCGATTAGTTTGATATTCTCAAGTAAAGCGATGGAGAAAAGATCACTGCTCTTCATGTTCTGATTATTAAACAGCTGCATAAATCCCTGAAAATAGTTGGATAGATCGTCCTGCTGCATGGTACTTAATCCGTTGACTGTAAAGGCACCTGCAGAGACACCAAGTATAAAAGCCATCAATAAGAACAGATACGCATTGCGATTGGTGTCAACGTGCTCTTTCATCAAATTCTGAAGCTGCTTTACCAAAACATTTCCCCCTAAAAAAGAAATACAATACCATCATATGCGGATGATATTGTAAACTATTCCAGCTTGAAAATGGTTACATATAAAATGTTTGGCCAAGTTTGATAAACGAAAAATTATTTATATTTGATTTTAATTTCTCCGCTCATGATCTTGTCTGCAAGGAAAATACCGGTAATACTCTTTGCATCGGTTATCTTACCTGTCAGTATCATATCAATCAGCTCTGAAACTGTATATTTTTCTGTTGAAATAAATTCATCTTCGTCCGCACAACTCTCACCTTCATGCAAGCCTACAGCGGCATAGAGATGAAGGATTTCGTCTGAAAACCCGGGTGTACTGTGTACACTAACAAGGTGAATAATTTGCTGTGCTATCAGACCAGTCTCCTCCTTAAGCTCGCGGGCGGCGCACACTGCAGGATCTTCACCGGCATCCAGTTTTCCTGCAGGTATTTCCAGTGAAACAGAATCCAGAGGCTTTCTGAATTGCCTGACCATGTACATCTCCCCGTTTTCATTCAATGGAATGACAGCAGATGCACCGGGATGTCTTACTATATCGCGGGTTGCCAGTCTACCGTCAGGCAGAGTGACTGTTATTCTGTCTACATTTATAATATTACCGGTATAAATATGTTGTTCAGATACAGTTTTTTCTTCATAGTTCATCTTCAAATTCTCCTTAGTCCATAATTATTCTTCATCATATTCCATTACTCATCAGATGTATCACTTTTTTTCATCTACTGCTATCTCAGTGTTCTTTTTGATCTCACCTGTGGCAAGTTTATCGCAACGGTTGTTATATTCATTATCTGCATGGCCCTTCACCTTTATCCAGGTCACCTTATGTATGCGGATAAGATCATCGAGTTGCTCCCATAAATCTCTGTTAAGTACCTCGTCCTTTTTACTGTTTCGCCAGCCATTCATCTTCCAGCCGGTAAGCCAATCACTCTTAAAGGCGTTCACAAGATAGGCACTGTCGCTAAAGAGCTCAACTTCACAGGGAAATTTCAATTCCTTAAGACCTTCGACTGCTGCCGTCAGTTCCATCCTGTTGTTTGTAGTATAGGCCACAAAACCGGATAACTCTTTCTCTTTCCCATCACATATCAGTACAGCAGCCCAACCGCCCTTGCCGGGGTTACCGGAACAAGCTCCGTCAGTATATATCTGGACTTTCTTCATCATATCCTCCATGTTCTGGCTTTTTTCGGATCACCTGTTCTCAGACTCCCTACCTATTTCAATTGCTCTTTTGGTGCATTGTTCCATCGCTTCGATAAGAGTATGTCTGAATGCATTCTTTTCAAGAGTTTTAACAGCTTCAATCGTAGTACCAGCGGGAGAGCATACCTGATCCTTCAACTGTGCAGGATGGAGCCCGGTTTCAATAACCATTTTTGCAGCACCCAGCACAGCCTGTGAAGCGAGTCTGTAGGCCAGTCCTCTTGGAATCCCCTGCTGTACTGCACCATCGGCCATTGCCTCAAGCATCATGAATACATAAGCCGGACTGCTGCTTGTTACAGACGTGACCTCACTCATGAGCCGTTCCTCAAGCTCCTCCACCATCCCTGAACCTTCAAACAAACTCCTGACTATAATCTTTTCCTGCTCGCTGATTTTATTATCAAAGCAAACCAGAGTCATTCCCTCTCCTACCAAAACGGGCAGATTAGGCATGGTCCTGACAATCTTTGCATTCTCTCCAAGCACACTCCCCAGTGTTTTTGAAGAGACACCAACTGCTATGGAAATAAGTACCTTTTGATTTGTGAAGCTCTCCTTTATTTCCTCCAAAACAGATTTGATATATACAGGTTTCACCGCAAGTACAATATAATCGCAGGCGGATACAAGCTCTGCATTGCCGGCAGCAAGCTGTACACCGGTGTCTTCGGCTATTGCTCCTGCCTTGCTTTCATCTACATCATATATATAAATGTCGCCGGGCTGAGCAACGCTCGAGCGAATGACTCCCCTGATAAGTGGGGCTCCCATGTTCCCTGTTCCGATAAACCCAATTTTTATACTCATTTGCAACTCTCCATTCCAATAGTACTCAATTGTAATATGTATTGCCATACTGCCTATGCTTCGCTACTATAATAACATAACAATAGAAATTTAATCCATACTTAATTTGACCTTTCCCATTGACATCATCTTATAGCTTATTGTAGAATATAGAAGTCCCTTGAGGGGAAACGGAAATTATTTATAGGGGAGTAGCGCAATTGGTAGAGTAGCGGTCTCCAAAACCGTCGGCTGCAGGTTCGACTCCTGTCTCCCCTGCCAGAAGTACCAAGGCTTTCGAGCTTTGGTATTTTTATTTTTATAGGCTAATGGGCACAATTTGGGCACAAGTACTATTAAAAGATATCGGAAGATATTAAATAACATCTTAAGTTGTGAGCTGCCCACCAAGTTACGGATTTGGCGCAATAAAATGAAAGAGGCGGATCGCTCCGCCTCCTGATCTCCTCACATCTAGCTTTAAGTCTTATATCCATTTTGTGCATCCTTATAGGTAGAGCCCAGACAAGCTGTCATTATTTTTACCGCATCTGCATATCCCTTACTATAACCTTCTTCCATTGCTTCTGTTTCCATTCCTGTAGCGTTACAATCGATTTCAAGCATAGTCTTTTTATCAATTGTCTCCATAACGCTCTTGTACTTTGTTTCGTACTCCTTGTATGACTCATTCGCTTTTAATGCATCACCGATTTCTGTTAAAACAACATCCCATTCTCTAGTGGCCATCTTAAAAATATTACTCATGATAAATCCTCCTATACTTTTGCGTATTCGGCAGTATTAATTTACTGCCGGTCGTAATGAAATAAATGACTTGCAAAATCCGCTGAGTCTATTCAATAGTAATTAGCTGCCGTTTTTTGATAGCCCTCGTGCAAATGCTAAAAGTCGTAGTAAGTTTCTTTGGGATAGAATTTTGATAATGTCATGAAGTTCAGATAAGACATTTTCATCATTAGTAATTGTAACGCTCTTCAATTTCTCCATATACATTAGCCTCCCAATCTCTCTACTTCCCGGATAGCAGAATATTTACTTCCGGCTTTGTCGTATGTAAAGTATCTCTATAAAATAATTACCGTACTGTATTCATCGAGAAAATACTGGATTGATTCCACACTGGCGGCGCGGATCCGGACGGCCGTCCCATGGTGACTGTCAAAAATGAGTATGTCCTTTCCTTCTAGCTCGGCCATGGAAGTTTCATCCAACCTGTGGACTGATTCCGGAAAATCAATATGAAGCTTCCTGGCTGTCATGGAACTGGTACCAGTTCGGAGATCCGACTGCAGGATCCTTCTTTGTTTACACAGTTTGGCTTTTGCCTGTCGGCCATTATCGGCCTCGATGATGGAGCTGCTGCCAGATGGTGTGGTTACCTCATATAACATAGAAAACCTCCTATTCATTCGGCATTAACCTGACCAGTCTCAAATTACAGGCCTGTATAGCTTGCTGGATCCGTTCTCTTTCTTCTTTGTCTGTAGTGCGATTCAACTTTGCGTAAAGGACCTGCAGCTCTGATTCAAGCTGCTCGATAAAGAATAGTTCTATCAATAAGATGCCTCCTTTCGCTCCTTGAAAGCAGGCCTGTGACATGCTATAATTGACATGAAGCGGCCTTTATCAAGGTTGTTTTGTGGGAAGGAATCCGGGGATCTGCCAAGATGTAACCGGGTTCCTTTTACTTTTTTGTCTCCCTTTTCTCACCTTCAATGTAGATTATTAAGTCTTCTTTCAATATCCTGTAGTCCCGCCCTGGTTTAAATGCTTTTAGTCTGCCAGCTTGAATTGCCCTCTGAATCGTCAAGTTGCTCACCTGTAAAAACTCTGCCACTTGCTTAAGAGTCAATATCTCTGGCAATCCATCGTATCCCATTATGCACCTCATTTCTATATCTTTTAATGTCATTTTATATCATATTATATCATATGTCAAGGTTGTTTTGAATATTTTTCAATAAAAAAAGATCCAGAAGACTCAATTATGACTTTCTAATTTCCTCAACCTTACCCGCAACTTTTTTCTCAAGTCTAGCCCTCTTTTGGGCTTCTTTCTCTTTTTCCTCTGCTATATACCTTGCTTGAGCATCTTTATGCTGTTGCTCATTAAGTGCACAGTTCTTTGTATAACTTTCTTTTAATTTCTTAAATTCCGGTGTTTCTGCCCATACAAGAAGCTCATCCTTGTCGAAGAAAAACCGTGCACCTTCGTTTATTACGGGCATCCCTGTTAATACATATTCCTTTGCCCATTTTCTAACTTTGACAACGGGGACGTCTAACAGATAAGCTGCAGTTTCTGAGTCGATGCTCTCGTTCACTTTAGCTTTTGTTGCGTTCGAATTTAACCATGCTAATAATGATTCTCTTTGGAATACATAGTTAGTGCCAATTTTACGACATGGTACCTCGTTGTTTCTACAGGCCCCCATTAGTGAAGATTGCGAAACGTTAAGTAATTCAGCGGCCTGCCTAAAATTCAATACAGGGCTTATTACAGTGCTT
>JAEYRF010000204.1 GCA_023409615.1 Bacillota bacterium
GGACAGCCCTGCGATTTGGATATCTGTGAATATGCAAAGGATTACTACGGGAAAATAAAAAATGCGGTCGCAGATGCACTTACCGAAGATGTGCTGGATAGGCCTGCCATCGAGAAATATGCAAAAAAACATACGGTCTGTCCATTTGAGCTGACACTTGACCTTTCTCTATGGTGCGATGTTATTATCTGTGATTACAACTATCTTTTTGACCCAAGAGTATATCTGAAACGATTTTTCAGCCAGCGGGGCAGCTATTGTTTCCTCGTTGATGAAGCACACAACCTTGTTGACAGGGCACGTGACATGTATTCCTCGGAGCTGTCTAAGCAAGCCTTTTTCACCCTGAAGCAACACGCAAGAGATGAACTGCCCGATATCTCAGATGTTGTGAATCTCATCTACAAGTATTTCCTCAGTACAGCCAAAGCACTGTCCAGTGAGGATGACAACTCGAAGGTTTTTTACAAGGTGCGAAGGATCCGCCCTGATGAATTGGTTAAGCTTCTAAACCGTTTTACCGAAATAGTGTCTCATTGGATGTCCAGGAATCCTCCGGTTTCCTTCATGGACACGCTGTTAGATGTGTACTTTGAGAGTCTTCACTTTACACGAATTGCTGAGTCTTTTGATGAAAAATATGTTACATGCTTTGATAAATCATCCAGGGATTTTAAGATCAAACTATTCTGCGTGGATCCATCGAGACAATTGCGGGAGGCAATGGATAAAGGGCGTGCTTCAGTTTTATTTTCCGCTACTCTCTCCCCTGTCAGCTATTTTACTTCAATTCTTGGCGGAGGAGATGATGCGCAGGTACTGACCATCCCTTCACCATTCCCGAAGGAAAACCTATGCGTTTATGTTGACGATATGATCTCGACGAAGTACAAAACAAGGTACTCTTCCTATGATCGTATTGCCGAGGCAATACTTGTAACCGCATCAGCCCGGGTCGGCAACTACATGGTGTTTTTCCCGTCCTTTGAGTACCTCAATGAGGTCTATTACCGCTTCATGGGGATTAGTACAGGTATCAGAACGATCTATCAGATTCCAGGCATGTCGGAGGCCGCCCGGCAAGATTTCCTATACGAGTTTGACAGCTTCGGGGAATCGAGTCTGGTTGGATTTGCAGTCATGGGCGGCGTTTTCGGTGAGAGTATCGACCTTACCGGCGACAGGCTCTCAGGAGCTATCATTGTTGGCGTAGGCCTCCCGCAGTTATGCAATGAACGGAATATTATCCGCAGGCACTATGACGAACAGTCAGGTGCCGGATTCGAATACGCTTACACCTACCCCGGCATTAACCGCGTATTGCAAGCCGCAGGGCGTGTAATACGCACAGAGGAGGATATGGGCATTATAGTGCTGCTTGATGAGCGTTTCTCCTACCATGTCTACGAAGACCTGCTTCCATCCGAATGGAGCCCTATCTCCAGAGCGTCGGCGGGTTGTGAACTTTCAGAGGTGCTGCAGGACTTCTGGGGGTAGGCGGCGTGGTCTAGTCCGCAAACCGGTAAAGCTGATCACTTGAAAATGTCCATTCCGGTGTAATCAATTCATCTCCAAAATCTGTACTATACCATGGATCTCCCTCAGTATTTGCCGGGTTCTTCAATATATGCATCTCCTGGGCAGGCATATATCCTTGGGCTATGATAAACCTTGCCTCTCCGGTTTCTTCATTTTCTGCCATATCCAATATGATTACACAATGTCCGGGCGAAGCTCCTTTTAAGAATATGTCTCCCGGCTTCATTTCCTCAACCGGAATATTCTTCATTTCCTTTGACAGCGACAGAGTCCCGGCATAGGAAAATACCATGTCCAGGTACTTCCTGAAACCTTCGTAATCAGTACCACGGCTTCCCTGCTCAACCCATTGAGCATTATTGCCTGAGACCTTGATCCTGTATCCCCTTATCCACTTAGCATAATCCGCATTAAAACCATTCGTAAAATTGAAGTGAATTCTATCATAGAGCTCTTTATTGTATAAGTATTCCGCTCTGAGGCGGATGATCGAGTCGGCACACTGCTGCAAATCACGGCTTCCGACATCAATATCAAGGACAGCGACGTGCACATCCGATAGCTTTGTATCTCCATTGTAATATGTGACCTTCGAACCGTGAGCTTTTAATGGCAGGTTTCGTAGATATTCGCTAAAGGAACCCTCTTCCTGAGATACTCTCACAAAGCCTTCAGGGGCTAGTATCCTTTCTAGTACTGTGGTACCTTCTTCATAGATCAATTGAGTTTCAGGGTGTATAATGTTTTCTGCACTATTGTCAGTACTGTTATCTGCGCTGTACTCTGCGCCAGCATGACCAATCTGGCCGATACCGTCATTTATGTCGGACAATCCAAAAGCTGAATCACTGTCTTGTCTGTCAGTTTGTTCTTCTATAGTGCCTTCATGCAGTTCATCCGTCAAATTACCTTCTCCCGAATTTTGTATTAATCCAGGCAGTATGCTTCTGACAGTACTGGCAATCTGATCGGTCCACAAAAAAAGAGATGCTGCCAGCAAAACTAATATAATCATCCAGATGATCGAACTTTTTTTCATTATCACATACCCTTATTCTCACACTTAATTGTTTCAATTGCCGGGACTGTTGGAAATATTATATTGCCTGATATACTGAAAGTCAAATAAACGAATGAGTGCATCATCTACAGTATGTTTGATATAATAATGATAAATAAATTTTATCTAGGCATTTGCAAAATGGAAGAAAAAATGAAGGTGTAAGGAAATAGCAGAGCTGTAAAATGAACTTTGATAATTAAAGATGGACGATGTTGATAAAACAAGGTAGAAATCAGGCTGAGTGTGGATAA
>JAEYRF010000211.1 GCA_023409615.1 Bacillota bacterium
CCCATATACGTTTGAAGGCGAAACCCACATAGATTGAGCGGCCCCATGCAGTTCTTGTCACATTGAAAGCCTCCATAGCACGTCTCGTAGTCCAAAGAGTTCCAGCCTTCGAGCTTCCTCTAAATTCGTCCACTGTCAATGTCCGTCCTATATTATAGGGCATCGCATCCGACTCGGCCAGCGTATAATACTCCATATTGCCGGTGCGGTTATTATATACATAAACATTTGCCATATATAAGCCACCTTTACATAATACGTTTTCTATTCATATTATGCTGAAGTCTCCTCAATGGTTCGCAGGTCGCCTCGCAGGTAACACTAAATCTAAAAAACATTACGCACTTTATAGCAAAATAAAAAAAGCCTGGATCCCTTATTTCCGGGGATTTCCAAGCTTTATCTTCTCTAAAGCAGTCGAAGAAGGAATTATAACAAAACATGATAGATTAGTGCCTATTTTATACTACCGATTCAGCACTGTCCGTAGATATTATCGTGGCTTTCAGCAAACTTTCCTCACGCGAATCCGGTCCGACCATTATTTCAAATTCGCCCGGTTCAACAATGTATTCTTCATTCTCATTTACAATACACAGTTCGCAAATCCTCACAGGAATATCGATTGTCCTGGTTTCACCAGCCTTGATTTTAACTTTTGCAAAGCCCTTTAATTGCTTGATCGGAGTGACGACAGAGCTTACAATGTCCCTCACATACAACTGAACTACTTCACTTCCATCCATTTCCCCTGTATTTGTCACATCAACACTTGCTATAATCGTGTCAGATGCCGTACATGACGTGCTGGACAGCTTCAGGTTCGAATACTCGAAATGCGTAAAGGAAAGACCATAGCCAAAACTGTATAAAGGATTTTCGGGCATATCCACATATTTACCGCCGTGCCACCCGGGCAACTGGTTGTAATATACGGGAAGCTGGCCGGAATGATACGGGAAAGAAATCGGGAGTCTGCCGGATGGGTTGATTTCCCCGAATATGACCTCTGCAACAGCCTTTCCTCCAAACAGGCCGGAATTGAAGGTTTCCAGCAAGGCATCCGCATTCTGCATCAGCCAGGGTATGGACAGTGGTTTCCCATTCACAAGCACCACGATCAGAGGCCTGCCACAGGCTTTGAGTTCCTCAAGCAGCTTTTGCTGGCTCCCTGAAAGGTTAAGATCTGCTCTATCCTTAAACTCACCATTTTGAGCAAGGCAATCACCTACAACAGCTATGATTGCATCAGAAGATGCCGCACACTCCACTGCGCCGCTAATATCCTGATCTTTTGCATCTAAGATATCGCAGCCCTTGTGGTAAACGACTTCAATGCTCCTTTTTCCCGCCAGTTCCCTGATGCCATTGAGAACTGTGTGGACTTGGAGCTTCGGAACGACACCCGGTTTCGGGTCAGGATGGCTTAAAAAGGTCCAGTCGCCAAACTGAGCCTGAATATCATCGGCATTGGGTCCGATAACCGCAAGTCTCTTAATGTCGTTTCTCAAAGGAAGCGTGTTTTGCCTATTTTCAAGGAGAACAATACTCTCTCTTGTCAGCTCTAGATTCGTATCAAGATGCTCCGGGCATCCTATGGAATATATGCTTCGGTCCGCCGCCGCATCTGCCCTGCCGTCAAAAAGACCCATCTTGAATTTGACAGTAAGAATCCTGCCTGCAGCGTCATCAATAAAGGATTCAGAGAGTGAGCCTTCCTTCACAAGCTTTATTGCTGATTCATAAAACTCTTTAGTATACATTATCATATCGTTTCCGGACTCAACAGCCTTCTTTACCGCAGCATCCATATCGGCAGAAGCCATCTGATTGCGTACCAGACTTGCTGTATTATCCCAGTCGGTAACGACAAAGCCTTCGAAATTGAGTTCTTCCTTCAATATGCTTCTGAGCATTTTGCGGTTGGATGTTACCGGTGTACCATCAATTGACTGATATGCGGACATAAAGGTTGCGCAGCCTGCCTCGACAGCCATTTTGAAAGGAGGAAGGAAAACCTCTCTGACTTTTCGTGAGCTGATCTGGGTATCATAGGCATCCCTTCCGCCCGTTGATTCACCATATGCAATATAGTGCTTGGCACAGGCCAGGATGCTATCATGATCCGACAGATCTTTCCCCTGATAACCTTGTATAATTGACGCTGCAAGGACACCGGTAAGATAAGGGTCCTCACCGAAAGTCTCATTGATACGGCCCCACCTTAGGTCTCTTCCAAGGCAAAGGATTGGTGAAAATGTCCAATGAAGCCCGTCAGCGGCAACCTCTCTTGCAGTAACCCTGCCGGCTTCCTCTATCAGTTCCGGATTCCAGCTGCAGGCCATCGAAAGCTGTGACGGAAAGAGAGTTGCCCCGTTCTTCAGCGAATGGCCATGTACGGCATCTATCCCAAATATCATCGGTATTCCGAGCCTTGTGTCCATTGCCAGCCTTTGCAGGTGCCTTGCATCGTCTCCGAGTACATGCAGAAAAGATCCGACACATTTCATGGAAACCCATTCTTCGGCCTCTTCTATACTGGTACTGTTAAAACTGATCTGTACCATTTGTCCGACTTTTTCCTCGATTGTCATTGTGCCCATCAAATCTCTTACTCTATCTCCAATGGTACGATATCTATCTTTGTATATCTCTAACATGTCCTGCCTCCAATTAGTAAAGAATTATTGACTAGTGATTGATCCTGTCACCAAGGATAAATTTATTCTATCATAATAATAAAGTATATCAACAAGACAAAATCATCACTATGCCCGGACGCCGAATATACTTGCTGCAATGGCAAGATTATAAAAAATCTTTGATGATTTTCTTGCCGTGGTAAGTTCACCGCAACCCTATGACAAATTGAGATATCTGTGATATAATCCCCTTTTGAATGAATAAACAAATAAAAAATTGAAGGATGTAAAAAAATGATCAGTACCACTGGTATTTCCCTAAGGTTTGGGGATCGCGTATTATTTGAAGATGTAAATATTAAGTTCACACCGGGCAACTGCTACGGTCTTATTGGCGCAAACGGCTCAGGCAAATCGACCTTTTTAAAGATACTCTCAGGTGAGATGGAGGCAAACACCGGAGACGTTACGATAGAATCCGGGAAGAGGCTTGCAGTTTTAAAGCAGAACCATTATGAATTTGATGAATATGAAGTAATCAAAACGGTCATGCTGGGTCATAAAAGGCTCTGCGAGATCATAGACGAAAAAGAACTTCTATACAACAAGGAAGAATTTACTGAAGAAGATGGCATGAAAATCTCCGAACTGGAGACGGAGTTCTCTGAGTTGAACGGCTGGGAGGCTGAATCCGAAGCCGCTACATTGCTTAATGGCCTGGATATTGGAGAAGATCTTCACCATAGAAGGATGGGAGATCTGGATGGAAATATCAAGATAAGAGTCCTGCTGGCCCAGGCATTATTTGGTTCACCGGACATACTCCTTATGGACGAACCCACAAACCATCTGGATGTGCACTCTATCACATGGTTGGAAAATTTTCTATATAACTTTGATAATACAGTCATTGTGGTGTCACATGACAGGCATTTTATGAACAAGGTCTGTACGCAAATCGCAGATATTGATTTTGGTAAAATTCAGCTTTTTGCCGGAAATTATGATTTCTGGTATGAATCGAGTCAGTTGATTTTACAGCAGGCTAGAGACATGAATCGAAAGACAGAGGCAAAAATAAAGGAACTACAGGAATTCATTCAACGTTTTAGTGCCAACGCATCTAAGTCCAAACAGGCCACCTCGCGTAAGAAACAGCTGGAAAAGCTGACGTTGGAGGATATCAGACCCTCCTCACGCAAATACCCCTTTGTTGATTTTAAGCCGGACCGTGAGGTTGGTAACGACCTGCTTACAGTCAGCGGACTGACTAAAAGCATGGACGGCGTGAATATACTAAACAATATCAGCTTCATTGTTAATAAAGGTGATAAAATTGCCTTAATAGGGCCAAACGGACTTGAGAAGACTACTCTGCTCAGAATACTGATGGAGGAGCTTGAGCCGGACAGCGGAGAGTTTAAATGGGGCATTACTACCTCACAGGCCTATTTCCCGCAAGATAACTCTGACTTCTTTGACGGTGTCGATCTGACGCTGGTCGAATGGCTCCGGCAGTTTTCAAAGGATCAGGCTGAAACCTTCCTGCGAGGCTGGCTTGGCAGGATGCTCTTTTCCGGTGAGGAAGCGATGAAAAAAGCAAGTGTCCTTTCAGGCGGTGAAAAGGTCCGCTGCATGCTGGCGAAAATGATGTTATCAGGCGCCAATACTTTGTTGCTTGATGAGCCGACAAACCATCTGGACCTTGAGTCCATCACAGCGCTGAACAACGGTTTGATCAATTTTAAAGGAACGATCCTTTTCGTGTCACATGACCATCAGTTTGTTCAGACCATCGCCAACAGGATCATGGAGATCACACCTAAGGGCTTGATCGACAGACAGATGACCTATGACGAGTATTTGGAAAATGAAGATATCCAAGCATTAAGAAAGGAAATGTACAGTTAGGTGAACCTGTTATCTGCTGAGAAAATTGCAAAAAGCTATAGCGAGAAGATCCTGCTGGATCAAATCTCCCTGGGCATTAGTGAAGACGAAAAAATAGGTGTCATCGGTATCAACGGTACCGGTAAATCCACGCTTTTGAAGATCATTGCCGGTGTGGAAACCCCTGATGATGGGAAGATCATCCGGGTTAACGGGCTGAGAACGGGATATTTGCCTCAGAATCCCATGTTTGAAGATGACAACACCGTTCTTCAGCAGGTATTTCAAGGCATTTCTTCTGATTTGCAGCTTATCAGGGAATATGAAGCTAAAAACATTCTCACGAGGCTTGGCATTTCTGATTTCAGTGCAAAGGTTGGCATCCTGTCCGGGGGACAAAAGAAAAGAGTCGCAATGGCTGCCGCACTGATCAATCCCGTCGACCTGCTGATTCTTGACGAGCCTACAAATCATATAGACAATGCCACCGTGGACTGGCTGGAAAAGCTGTTGAACAGCCGCAGAGGCGCACTCCTTATGGTGACCCATGACCGGTATTTTTTGGACAGAGTATCCAACAGGATTATTGAACTGGACCGTGGAAGGCTTTTCAATTATCAGGCCAACTATACGAAATTTCTTGAAATGAAGTCAGAGAGAGAAGAGTTGGAAGAGGCCTCTGAAAGGAAGCGTCAAAACATATTCAGGCGTGAGCTTGAATGGATCAGACAAGGTGCGCAGGCCCGATCTACCAAGCAGAAATATCGGGTAGAGAGGTTTTCAAAACTAAAGGAGGAACAAGCCCCTTCGGCATATGAAAATATCGACATACAGGCCGTATCCACCCGGTTGGGCAAAAAAACCATAGAGCTCACTCATGTGAGTAAGGGCTATGATGACAAGGAGCTCCTCCATGATTTTAATTATATCCTGATGAGAGACGACAGAATCGGAATTGTCGGACCAAATGGCGCAGGCAAGTCCACCCTGCTTAAGATTATCGCCGGAAGGCTTGAGCCTGACGCAGGTTCTGTAACAACAGGAGAAACTATAAAAATAGGCTTCTTCACTCAGGAAAATGACGAGCTGGACAATAGCATGCGTGTCATCGAGTACATCAGAAATGGGGCCGAATACATCACTACCTCCGACGGAACTATTTCAGCCTCGCAGATGCTGGAGAGATTTCTGTTTCCCCCATCTGTCCAGTGGACACCCATATCCAAATTATCCGGCGGAGAAAAAAGGAGACTATCCCTGCTGCGCATCCTAATGAGCGCACCGAATGTACTGCTTTTAGACGAACCTACCAATGATCTTGATATTCAGACACTAACCATCCTGGAATCATGGCTGGATGATTTTCAGGGAGCTGTGGTCGCCGTCTCCCATGACAGATACTTTCTGGACAGAATCGCTGAAAAGATTTTTGTACTCGATGGCAGCGGTGCGTTAGATCGGTATGAGGGGAATTATTCTTATTATATTCAAGCAATTCAGCAAAAAGCTGATGAATTAAACAGCGAAAATGCGAAGTCAGCAATGGCCAGATCAGCGACTACAAAATCGACGGCCGCCAAACAAGCTGCTCCTAAAACAGCGACTGGTAATGATATTGGTAATGGAGTGATCAAGAAGGACAGGCCTCTCAAGTTTACGTATAAAGAGCAGAAGGAATATGAACAAATTGATGACCTGATAGCAAATCTGGAGAGTGAAATAAGTGAGACAGACAATCTCATTAACGCATCCGCAACCGATTTTGCAAGGCTTCAGGAACTCCTGAATATAAAGGCACAGCTGGAAAACCGTCTGGATGAAGCCATGGAGCGCTGGGTTTATCTGAACGATCTTGCTGATGCAATTAACAATAAGTGAACCACATTACTAATAAATAAAAGCTATTTCATACAGCCCTGCATCATATTCTCAAGGCATCATTGCTTTTCCCGAAACATTTCCGGCAAAATCAAATGCTTGAACTTCGAACACATCTGTTTCCCAGTATTGGATCTTCTCCAGAATGATCGAGGTTGCCGGACCTTCGACTTTTTCCGGGCTGTCGGCTCTCAATGCTTGAATTTTGGCAATCTGATGACCATTTACAAATATGAAATACCCGCAGACCCCAACATTGTCAGTCGCCGGCTCCCATTCAAGCTTGATTCGGCCATCGCTCATCACCTGTACCGATAAGCTTGCCGGTGCGGTGGGTGGTATTCCCTCAAGCATCCCGGTTTTTACATAATCCATATATGTCTGGTGGTATCCGGGCATGATCACGTTGGGGCTGTAGTAATGGCTGTACGCGAAGGTGACCCAGTCGTCCACGTAGGGGCTGACATCATTCATTTGCTGTATGAACCGTCCTATCGGAGCACTGGTCCAATCGCTAATATCAAAGATCTCCGTATTCGCCCAGAACCTAAGTCCGGGAACTGTATCCGCTGCCTTGCGCAGCGCCGCAAACCACTTGGTGTAATTATCCATATTTAATTTCTGCGATCCAATACAGTCCTGTGGAGAAAAAACATCTCCCTCCTTTAAACCCGAATTGACTAGTACATATTCCCACATCCGTGCGTACCCTTCCGGTGTACCGAGGCGCCAGTCCATGTAAGGCGAAAGCATAAGAGGAAGACGTATTCCCGATGCCTCCATAAAGTCGATTTGAGCCTTAATGGCATTTGTAAGAATTTTTTTTGAATCCCACATACTTTTACTTCTAAATGAGAAGTCATCCACTTCCCAGCACCAATACCACCCATACAATGTATCTCCATATACAGGTCGATATAGATTCCACAATTCCTCCGCTATCATATTCCCCTCTTGTACTCTTTTTTGCAGCCACATATTATCATTATTTTTCCACCACCAGTCATCACTGAAATTCAATCCCAGAAAGACCTTTAGGCCATTTTTAGAAGCACTTTTTAAACATGCATCCACAACATCGGGGTATTTTTCTCCATTTTCACCACTCATCATTTCAAAGCCCTTTTGTTGAGTAGGATAAATAGTAAATACCTTTTCCTGCCCGGATAATTTATCATTCTTAAGAAATGCAGTAGGTGCAAGAATAATATATTTCATACCTGCTTCACTCAAAATCCTGCACTCTTCGTCCCAGGTTGCATCCGACCAATGTTCTACAAGCCACCACTGGATAAACGTTCCATTGGCTACAGGATGAGAAGAAATCTTTGAACGTGATATATCTGCTGAAACTAAAACTAAATCAGAGCGCAGGTCGGTTTCATTTTTCGTACAACCCTGCAATATTGCGAAGAGAATAAAAATATAAAAAAAGAGAAGTAGTCTCCATTTCATAGGATTACCTCATCAGTAAATAATTGTATTATCAACAATAACAAAACAGAAGTGATATTTTAGATTCTGGTTTACATAATATCTACAACTAAATTATACTATACCCAGAATGTGTGTACAAGTACAAAAAGAAGGAAATTAACCTCAACGATGCTTTGGTAAAAACATACAATCAGTTGTGCATAGTATGCTCAAATGTGTCCTCCAATTCGGCAAGATACCTGATTGTTAGTTCCACGTCTGACAGCACAGGCAGATACTCTTTGCCGATCTTCTGGCGGGTTTCGCCGCCTTTTCCGGTGATTAGTATAACAGTACCGGGGCTCGATGACAAAATGGATTCTTTTATGGCTTCTTCCCTGTCGTCTATCAATTCGCAGTTTTTATTGTTCTGACGGACATACCCGGCGATGTCTTCGCTGATCTGCCTGACATCTTCCATACCCGGATCCTCTGCGGTGAGAAATACCCTGTCCGAATGAAGACCGGCCAACAGACCCAGATCTTTTCTGCGAAGATATGCCTTCCCCCCGGGACAGCCGAATACAGTATAGACCTTCATCCCCGGGAACTCAGTCCTGACTGTTTCATAAAGCTTAGTAAAGCTCAGCTTATTGTGGGCATAATCCACAATAACAATCCGATCCCTGCTTTTATTTGCATAGATCTCCATCCTTCCACTGGAACGGGCCTTGCGCAGGCCGGTGTGGATGTGTGGCTCCGGGATTCTGAGCACATACGCAACAGCAATGGCTGCCAGTGCATTTTCAACATTGAAAAGTCCAGGCATTGTGAGGACAAATTCACTGTCGAAACGATCACATCTCACATTAAAATGTGTATCAAACCCCTCTTTTTTAATGCTATAGCCATAAATATCAGCCTCTTCTTTTGTACCGAAGGTCAGTACCCTTCCGGCATCCACAGCCGCATCCATGATTCTTGGAAGCATGTCCGAATCCAGATTGATGCAAACCGACTTACATTGTCTGAACAGCGCCAGCTTTGAAGTGAAGTAATCCTCCATGTCACTATGTTCAATGGGACTGATATGGTCTTCAGAGAAGTTTAAGAACAC
Source organism: Bacillota bacterium (assembly GCA_023409615.1). GTDB lineage: Bacteria > Bacillota > Clostridia > Acetivibrionales > DTU013 > JAEYRF01. Next base: position 8,944 of record JAEYRF010000211.1, read on the forward strand.
ACCGGCATCAAATTCGACTCCATGCAGACGTCCGTATTTCAAAGCCTGGCTGGAAGCTTCCATCACCATATATTGAATGCCGCTATTAACAGCATTGGAAAAGTGCATTTGCAGCTCCAGCGACTCAGGCGTAGTCAGGTGAGATTCTTCGCTGATCATACCGTCATATGTGTTGATTGAAGAAATGATACCCGCCTCGGGCTTATCCTGCTCACGGAGATATTCATCCAGTATGTACTTTACATAGTATGCTGTGGTGGATTTACCCTTCGTACCGGTAATGCCGATCAATTTAAGCTTTTTGGCAGGGTAGTTGTAGTAGATGGCTGCTGCCAGCGCCAATGCCTGTTTCACATCGTTTACAATAATACAGGGGATATCAACATTATATTCTTTCTCACTGATATAGGCGATCGCACCGGTTTGTATGGCCGATTCCAGATACGCCTCCTTAAATCCGGCTCCCTTGCACACGAATAGAGTATTTTGAGTTACCTTGTTTGAATCATAGGCAACATTGCCAACCAACTTCATTCCTGTATCGCGGGTACATTTATGATAGAGCAGAAGCTTTTTCTCCTGCAGCTTTTCCATATATTCTTCAAGTGCGTATCTTTCCATCTTTTCCTCGTTCCTTCAGGGCAATCCCGGATCATCCGGCCTCTTATGTCATGCCGGGCTGCTCTGCTCATCTCACGGGTAATATCAGTTCTTTTTCCAGCAATATCAGTTCTCTTCGGGGTAGCTTTCCACAGGCTTGTAGCTCTTATATTCAGTGTCGTCAAAATGCCACCATTCATTCTTCAGTGGAATAAAGCCAACGCTCTTCATTGCATTTTCCAATATAAGTGCATTCTTTTTCTGCTCCTCAGTGCACTTGTCATATGTCCTGTATGCCTTGAGTGACCCATCATCAAAGTCAGTAGGCATGTCAACTTCCCTGCCGTCTGAAGTAACAAGTGTACAGTCTACCGCAGCCCCTCTTGTATGGTTTGACGAGCCTTTCTTTGGGTCCATGAAAACAGACTTATCGGGCGCGTTATCATATAAAAATTGTTGATATTTCTGAGCCCTGTAAGCGTCCCATACCTTGATTTTATAACCCTGCTCCTTCAGTATCCTGTTCGCCTTGTTCAGCTTGTCTGCCGTACCTTTCATCAGATAAGCCACATCGGACTCATATACCGGTTTGCCGATAACATTGTCACTTGTGGCATACCTTAGTTCAATTTCAATGTCCTTCACCGCGACATCCAACCTGATCATGTCAGTCTTCGCGGCTATTTCAACCTTCTCTTCTTCTGTGAGGGTCGGCGAAAAGTTCAACTTTTCGTAAACTCGTTTACGCTGTTCCGCAGTTGCAACCATTGGTCTGTAATTATTAATTCCGCTGACTGATGAAACGGAGCAAGGAATGATGTCCGGCTCTTCTATTGGCTGCAGTACATTATCAGAATCAAACACAAATGTCTGCTGGAAAATGGCAGTATCGTAATCATCAGGTGTCTTTCTTCCGCCAAAGCAGAAATTACCCAGGCTATAAGCTATGTACTTACCTTTGTACTGCTCGATGGATTGTAGTACATGCGGGTGATGACCTATAACCAAATCAGCCCCCGAATCGATAGCAATATAGGCCAGCTCCTTTTGAAGCTCTTCATGCTTATACTTGTATTCCTTCCCCCAGTGGAAGTTGGCAATTACAAGATCACATTCGCCTCTCAGCTTCTTGATAAACGATTCCACCTCGACCTTGAACACATCCATGTCCAGGCCCTGCTCATATTCACCCAGTTGGTTAAACCCGGCCATTCCAATCTGTATGCCATTAATCTCCTTATATAAAGCCTCTGTATAGCCAAAATACTCGATCCCCGCATCCGTCAGAGCCTGCTGGGTAGCATCGTATCCTTTTTGCCCATAGTCATATGAATGATTATTGGCCAGATTCGCTATTTCTACGCTTCCAGCCTTAAGTATACGGGCATATTCCGGCTTTCCGTTAAACCAGTAGTTGTTGCCATAATCATATTTTTCAGCTGTTTCAGTTTCATTGCTAAGCGTTGTCTCCAGATTAGCAATAGTCAAGTCATCCTGCTCCAGCAAATCCAGAACACCTGAGAAGAAATAGGCGTAATCGCCATCCTTTTTCTCAAACATATGATCAAAGGAATCATAATGCTTGAACCGATGATCCTGCCCCAGTGCCACATCTCCAAGGAAGCTGAGCTTTATCACCGCATTTTCCCTGACATATGTGCTGGCAGGTTCAAAAGTGGCTTTTGCTTCATCATCTGTTGCAGTTGTGATATTAGACTCAGCATTATCTTCAGCGCCATCCATTCCATCTGTATCGCTGCCAGGGGTTGTCGTTTTCTCGCCGGTAGTTTGAGTTGCATCAGGCAAGTCTCGAACAGACCCGTCCGATCTCAAAACGTTTGCATATATAATAAATGAAATAGCAGCAATAACTGTTATTATGAATAACGATCTGACAAAAACCCTGAAATTCATATGTAAAAATACCCTCCTGATACATTGTTCTACGTTGTGTCCTACTTCGCTATGCTATACTGCATTATTTTACACTGTATATGTTAAGCAGTACTGCATTGCACTGCATGTACAACCATAATATATTGTACTATATTTGTTCCCAATGTGCATCTATTGTCCGGCATATTGTTCCCGTTTAATTTTTGTTTAGTATTATTTTACCCATATCGCACTCTGTCAGTCTCTTAATAACGTAATTGTATACTATGATATACCATGTTATAGTAAATATATGTTGTACTTTCCGGGAGCAGATAAAATGAAAAAAAGAATGACAACAGACAAAGAATCTATGGCTCGAAATGATAATACAAGCCCCGGAAAGGAAAGCTTGCGCAAAAAGCTGATACGCTTGTTCTTAGTGACATCAGCGATACCTATTCTGGCAATGAGCTTATTCTCTATTTACAACATGTCGATAACGCTGAAAGACAATTCTGAGTCACTGAGAATAAAGAATCTTGAGCAGGTTGGCAATAATCTTCATATATCGCTGGATGCATACGAAGATTTGCTTTATCAGATGTATACCGATGACACTGTCGTACAACTTGTCGATAAGCTAAACCAGGACATTGATCTTGCAGTTACGGTGAATCAGCTTCGAAGATATATTCAGAGCTTGCTCTACACAAAAAACTATATTCGCTCAATCTCCATCATCACCTCTGAAGGACGCGTAATAACATACGACCAGCTTACACAGATAACCATTGAAAACTCATGGCTAAAAAACTATAGTATGTCGCCGGAGGAATTGTATACCAGCGTCTCCGCCGATAATCAAACGCATGTGCTTCCGCTCGAATATGGGACTACCTTTGCCAATGAGGACTTCTATCTTTTGCATCTTGCACATCGGATTGTTGACTATAAAAACCTTACAAAACAAAGTGGTATCATCGTCATTAGTCTGGATGAGGCGTTTCTTCAGAGTGTATGCGCAGAGCGTGGCAGTTCAGAAACGCATCCGGAAAATTTCAATTTCATTATCGATGAAAACGGCCGCGTCATCACCTTCCCCAATCAGGAACAACTGGCTGTAAAAATTATTGATATTTCGACCAATCAAGAGAAAAGACTGGCCATATACGAGAGCTTCATACGTGAGCATCATGTCGGCGATAGTCGATATGCATCCATCCTTCTGTATCATGACGACGAATTGGGTTGGGATATTGTAAACGTTTCAAATCAAAAGGCCACAGAACAAAAACTTTTCAGTCAGTTTCAGCTGGTTTTGTTAGCCAGCATTTTATCTGCTATGGCAGCAGTGCTGCTGACGCTTATTCTGTCACGCGATTTGTCCGAATCCATCCGGCAGGTAGTAACAACAATGCGTACGGCGAGCGGAGGAGATATGACAGCAAGGGTGCATGTTCATAAGACAATGCCTGTTGAGATTGAATCTATCGCACGCCAATTTAACGACATGATTGAGCAGCTTGACCGTTCTCTTCAAAATGAAAAAGCAGCCGGGGACATGCAGCGAATTGCAGAGGTTAAAGCTTTGGAGGCACAAATCAATCCACATTTTTTATATAATACATTGGACACTATCAACTGGATGGCTATTGAACGGGATGAGTTCGAGATTAGCAACACAATAAGCTCCTTAGCAGCTATTTTGCGATATGCAATAACAAACAGCAATGAAATGGTTTTTATTAAGGATGAGATTGAATGGTTGAAAAAATATATTTATCTTCAGCAGAAGCGGCTGATCCAGGAATTCAAATGCTGTGTCGAAGTCAGTCCCGAGCTCCTTTCCTGCAAAATCTATAAGCAGCTTTTACAACCATTTGTCGAAAACGCCATAATTCATGGTCTGAAGGATGCGCCGGGAGAAGCCGTACTGACCGTCAGCTTTACAGGTGAGGATGAATTGATTCACATTATTGTCCGGGACAACGGCAAGGGAATGCCACCCGAGCTTGTGGATGAGCTTAACCGGCAGGAATCATACTACAGCAATCACATTGGTCTGGAAAATGTTCTTTCCCGGCTGAAAATTTACTATGGAGACAAGGCGCATGTCTTCTTTCGCAGTGAGTTCGGTGTTGGAACTGAAGCACATATTATCATACCGGGAGGGACTCAGACTTGAAAATTCTTGTTGTAGAAGATGAGATACGCATCAGAAAGGGAATATGTGATCTTTTGGCGAAGTTCTTTCCACACCACGAGGTGGTTGGTAGTGCCGAAAATGGGAAAGCCGGTTATGAATTATTTATAATCACCCATCCGGACTTGATTATTACCGATGTGAAAATGCCGGAAATGGATGGTCTCGAGATGCTCGCCAAGCTAAACAGTGAAAATTACAGATTCAAAGCAATTGTAGTCAGCGCATACGCTGAATTTGCGTATGCACAACAAGCGATTCGATACGGCGTCAGTGTCTATCTGATAAAGCCGCTTGTTGTCAGTGAGTTTATGCAGTCAATGAACAGCATTGAGACTGCTCTAAATGAGGAGTATGATGCTGAAAATCCTGATGCACTCGGGAAACTGGATTATATTTTGTTTGGTCTCATATTTGGAAATATGCAGTTGGATGGCTCTCTGACGGATTTTCTAGCAGAAAAATATAAACTGTACGCTGATACCAATTTTGCACAACTGCAGATTTATTTGAGCTGTGAGGAGGAACGTCTGCATC
>JAEYRF010000082.1 GCA_023409615.1 Bacillota bacterium
TTAAGTCTGTCCACTTAAAATCCGGTTCAGGCTCTCTTCCTACAAGAAATGATCCATCTCTCTTTGTAAGCTGAGCAAAAACGACGGCAAAGTCCTCCTTACCTTCGTTATAGACGTATATAGCCGCCTCCGGTCCCGAAAAACCGATATCCGCCTGTCCTGATAAGACTGCAGTCATTACCTTATCTGCTCCCTGCCCATTGATCAGTTCCACTGATAGTCCTTCCTCTTCAAAATAGCCCAGGTTTATAGCTACATACTGCGGAGCATAGAAGACTGAATGTGTCACCTCGCTCAATTGAACCTTTACCATTTTTTTCTCACCGCATGCAGCAGTCAAAAAGACCGTACATAGTGCTAATAAAGTAATCATAAGTGTTTTTAATGCTCTTAACGTTCTTTCTGCATTCATTCTGCTTCCCCTGCTCACATAAATCATCCCCCATTCATAATATCAACTGCAATAATTCAATATGATGTATATCTTCCATTTTTCATCAGATGCTTTTCAAGATAGACAACCCCCTGATACATCAATGCTGCGGCCACAGCCAGGATAATAACACTGGTCATGACCAGATCCAACTGGAATACCTGCCCCCCATACACGATCAGGTACCCGAGCCCTGCTTTTGATACCAGAAATTCACCAACAATAACACCAACCCAGGACATGCCCACATTTATTTTCAATGCGTTTATAATAACAGGAATTGTCGAGGGCAAAACAACCTTATTCAGTACTTGAAGCCGGCTTGCGCCAAAGCACTGCACAAGCTTTATTTTTTCCCTGTCCACCGCAAGAAATCCGTTTAGCACTTCAAGTATCGTAACGATCAGTGATATAGTTAGTGCGATCACTATAATGGACATAGTTCCCGCGCCAATCCATACAATAAAAACAGGACCAAGAGCTATTTTCGGTAAGCTATTCAAAACCACAAGATACGGTTCCATTACCTTTGCCAGAAATTCAGACCACCAAAGTATAACTGCTGCAATCGTACCTAGAGTAGTTCCTAATAAAAACCCGACAATAGTTTCGAGGCACGTAACCCGGATATGATAAAACAGCACCCCCTCCCGGTATAGGTTTGCCAGCGATCCTACAATTCGTGACGGCTGACTGGTAATGAAAGGATCTATTATATTCAGGTCAGCCAAAACCTCCCACACCACAAAAAATATAATGAGGATCAGAAGTTGGGTCGTCAGAATGGAATATTTCCGTAGCTTTACTTTTTTCAAGTACATCTGATGTTCTTGTGAAATTGGCTGTTTGTTTTTCATTTTTCTTCTCTCCATTTTCTTGCATTATCTTCCGGGTTACCTACACATGAATATCAAGATCATTCCATATCTGATTGAAATAGTGGCGGAATTCTGGTGCTTCTCTTGAATTCAGCGGCGTTCTTTTTTCACAGGTCAATGTGATAGTATATATGCTCTTTACTGTTCCGGGTCTCTTTGTCAGTACAACTACACGATCCGCCATACTAATACTCTCGGCAATATCATGAGTAACAAGGATCGCCGTTTTATTTTCCCTTTTAATAATGGAATAAATGTCATCTGAAACTGCAAGACGTGTCTGATAATCCAGAGCAGAAAACGCTTCATCCAGAAGCAGAATCCGGGGCTTTACTGCAAGTGTACGAATTAGAGCAGCCCGCTGTCTCATTCCTCCTGAAAGCTGGCTTGGATATTTATCTTTGAAATCAGCCAGTCCATATGTTTCAAGCAGGCAGGAAACATAGGCACGCGAATCATCATCTAAAGTATGAGTAATTTCTAGCCCTAGTTCGACATTCTCCTGTATCGTCCTCCATTCAAACAAATGATCCTTCTGAAGCATGTACCCGACCTGGTGCAGTGATTCTGACGCTTGTCGTCCTCCGATCAATATGGTCCCCTCCGATGGGGTCAGCAAGCCTGCGAACAAAGATAAAAGCGTCGTTTTTCCACATCCGCTCGGTCCGACTACACTGATAAATTCTCCTTCCGCAACTGACAGGTTTATATCTGTAAGTGCTGCAACTTCACCATTATGTGAATGATATTTCATACCAAGGTTATGTACTTCTACTAAAGAACCCAACTTACCATCTCCCGGACCTTTTACAGTTAGTTAAAATTTGTTATTCAATACAGTATATAACGATCATCCTAAAAGCGTGAAAAAACACCTGACTCAAAACGATTCAGCCATACTACGATAACGTAAATCGTCCAAGGTATGTAAATATTTTACATCCATAAGCACATGTGGTAATATAAGACAAAGTCGCAAATACTTTCGTATAACTTTAGCGATTTATTATATTACTATATATAGCAAAGGAGACGTAAACATGAAAAGATTTTTATCCTTCACCATGGCTTTTGCTTTACTTTTCAGCATGTGCTTCTCATTAATTACAGTAAATGCTGAAGAAACCGGACTTAAGCCATTGCCACAGGTTGGAGAGGTTATCTCCGGTTTTAAGGCAGTTGAAATCGGCAATATGGATCTGATCAACTCCAAAACAGTTTTGTTTGAGCATGAAAAGACTGGTGCTCTGCTCTATTTTATTCAGAGCAAGGACATAGACAGAGCTTTTGAGCTCTCATTCAAGACACCGGCAGTTGATGACACCGGCGCAAACCACATAATTGAGCATCTTACTGTATCAGGCTCAAACAAGTACCCTCTTAAGGACGTTCTATTCACTCTTGCAAATCAGACCTACAGCTCATTTGTTAATGCATTTACATATCAAAGCTTAACTGCATACCCTGTATCCTCTTTGAGTGAAGCACAGCTTCTTAAGCTTGCCGATGTGTACATGGACTGTGCATATAATCCATCAGTATACACTGATGAAAATTTATTCCGCAGAGAAGGCTGGAGATATGAGCTTGAAAGCGAAAACGCCCCCCTTTCCATAAACGGAATAGTTTATAACGAGATGAAGGGCGCTCTTGGTAATATATCCTCTGCTGCATACGGAAACGTAAATAAAGCGTTATTCCCTAACAGCATTCTATCAAACACCTCTGGCGGTATACCTGAAAAAATTGGCAGCCTTACCTATGAGCAGGTTATCAATACACATAAGAACTACTATCATCCCTCAAATTCATTAATGGTGCTTTACGGAAACGTGGATTACACCAAATTCTTAAAGCTGATAAATGATAACTACCTTAGCCACTATGACAAAAAGGACATAGTGATAGATGACGGAAAAATTGCTCCTTTTGAGCAAAAGGTAGAAAAGACCTTCAAATTCCCCGTAGCTGCTAATTCGAATACTAAGAATTCTGCACAGATAGATTATGCATTTGCCCTTAAGGATGTATCTGAAGAAGATCTTATAGGACTTTCTATTCTTACTGCAGTTCTGAATCAGGAATCCTCTCCCTTAAAACAAGCCTTCTCCAAAAAACAAATAGGCGGTAACCTGTCAGTCAGCTTCAATAATGCCATTCCTCAGCCGGTCCTTACTTTTACTGTACAAAATGCAGATGAGCAAAAGGCTCAAGAATTTAAGGCTATGGTTGACGACTGCATTAGTGCCATGGTAAAAGATGGATATGATAAGGAGTCCGTCAATGCAATAATTTCTGCAACTCTCCTAAGTAATTCAAACCTTACAGAAATGAGCAATCTGGGCATTAATCTTGCAACATCTATAAGCCTCATGTGGGCTAATTACAACAGTATTAATTACTTAAGTAATGTACTTACCAACACTAAAAGCATATCTCAGAAGGTAGACAAAGAATACATGGAAGATTTGACTTCCAAGTATATCCAAAATAACAATCATGCTGCTCTGGTTACTACAATACCTGAAGCAGGTCTTGCGGAAAAGCAGGCAGCGCAGCAGGAGAAAGCTCTGGCTGATCTGAAGGCTTCGTTAGATAAGCAGGAAATAAAAAAAATGATAAGCGATACAAATAGCTTTAATGAATGGAACAAAAAATCAGAGGGTGAAGCAGAACTGTCTGTAATAAAGGAGCTCCAGGCTGTAAATGTCTCAGATCTGCCGGTTGAGGTCAAGGATTATAACATTA
>JAEYRF010000086.1 GCA_023409615.1 Bacillota bacterium
GTGGGGATACACTTGTAATTGAAGTTACACTTATGGAGGGCAGCGGGAAGCTGGAGCTGACAGGACAACTGGGAGATGTGATGAAGGAGTCGGCTAAAGCTGCTGTAAGCTTTATCCGCTCAAGAACAGAGCAGTTGAATATTGATAAGGACTTTCACAGTAAGTTTGATATACACATTCATGTACCGGAAGGGGCAATACCAAAGGATGGGCCGTCAGCAGGGATCACTCTTGCGACAGCAATGATTTCTGCGCTTACAGGCCAGGCTGTGAAAAAGAATGTGGCAATGACAGGGGAGATTACACTCAGAGGAAGGGTGCTTCCCATCGGTGGACTTAAAGAAAAGGTACTCGCGGCCCATAGAGCAGGTATCGATACAGTAATTGTTCCAATTGAGAACAGAAAGGATATCGATGAGATACCGGAAAACGTAAGAAGCCAGATTAAGTTTGTCTTTGCTGCGGACATGGATACGGTTGTAAAGACTGCACTGGCTGAACCGATTTTGAAGGATAGTGTGGACGAGATTTCTGCTGTGAATGATGCTGGAATTATCGGGGCGGGAACTGATGCAGTGCCGGAACATGATCACGCTCATCAGATGTAACGACCATGCAGTGGTAAGATATTTAACGGTTCTTCTTAATACTGAAGAGCCGTTTTCTTTTGCCGGAAACAGTAGAATCTGTGTCCTGTTTCCGAATATACTACATGATTTCCAAAAAATTAAAAAAAAATATCGGAAATGAAGGAATTACAGTATTTAATATCGAATTATGTCTTTAGCTGTTTTATGGGCTTATGAGAAATACTCCTATAATCCAGAAAGTAGCAGGAGGTGTATAATGGACATATATGCTGTCGCTGTTTTGTCTGCGATTGTATTTAGTGGTGTAATAATGTTCCTTATATTTTATCGTATGAAGGTGCTTAATTCGAAAACTCTGGTATCTATTGTGATTGCATCTCTTATTTCTGCATTAGCTCTGCCGGGGATATTTTATCTGATATCTTCCTATCAGAAGCTTAAAATGAAGCCATCAACACTGCTAATTGCTACATTGATATCACTTGTGGCATATATTATTCTTGTCTTCATAATGAGCCTGATAACATCCTACATCATTTCCAGAATATCTGTAAAGCCAAAGAAGACAAACGATCTTGCGACAGGTTCTGTAAATGCCGAGGAAACAGCGGCTGCCGGTATAGAGCAGGGTGAAAATTATCTGGAGCAGATTTTTGTTAATTTCATCGGCGATAATGGTAATAATTCTCAGGTTAGTGAAGATAGTAAAGAAATACTTGATAATAATGAAGAAATTGACACGAATAGTGAAGAAATTGATATAAATAGTAAAGAAATCGACACAAATAGCATAAGTATTGACTCAAATAATGGTGAAAACATGACAGCAGATGAAAATAACTTCGAGAAAGCTGTTGACAGTGCCGAAAATATTGATAAAATGGGTATAGAAAATACATTACATGATAGCGATAGTCTTACAATTGATGAGTGTATTGAAGAAGCATTCAGGCTAAAGGGACTAAACGATTCTGAGGGCGCGATTATTTATTATATGTATGCTCTCGATAAAAAACCTAAAAAAGACCTTACCTTCTGGATAATACTTGACATATGTGTTATGTACAAGTCTCTTGGCCAGCAGGAGCTGGCACTTGATATATTGAACAGCTACTATGATATTTATAGCGACATCATGAATATTTCCGTTAAAGAGGAGATTGAGGCTAATTTATTAAATATATAGGATCGATGGACAGTATGGCACTGCATGATATGAAGGAGGGTATTTCTAAAATGAAAAAAACTCAAAAAATACTTGGATTACCTATAATCAGTATTTCCGACGGACTTGAGGTCGGTAGGGTTAAGAGTATCATCATAAACGCTGATCGGGGAGCCATTGACTACATCGTAGTGGATAGCGGCATACAGATTTTCAGTGCCAGAGTTATTCCCACTGAGGATGTTCTGGGCATAGGCGAATATGCGCTTACCATTGAGAATGAAGGCGTGATTACCGATATCAGCAGAATTCCAGCTGCAATACAGCTTCTCCAAAATGATATAAGAGTTAAGGGAACCAAGGTTCTCACAAAAAAAGGTAGACTGATAGGTGAAATAGGAGATATCTATATAGATGACAATAGTGAATGTAAAATCACAGGGTTGGAATTTATTGCGGATATAACGCAAAAGCAGCTTAAGCTCATCCCGCGTGAAACTGTAATCACTTTTGGGAAAAACCTTACTGTTGTGAAGGAAGATATTGAGGTTTCATTGCTTGATACTCCTGCACAGCTCGGTTCGGATGCCGGATTTGATGATTTAGAAAAAAAAAATGACCCATTTTCAGTAGAAGCTGGAAATATAACATACGCTGATAATGCGGCGACCTTCGACACATACCAGAGCAATGATTTTGCACAAGCGCCGGGTGATTCGGCTCAGGTAGCTGCAGAAGATTTATATTCCGGGGACGTGGTTGTATCTGAACAACCATCTGTGCAGGATAACAATGACAGTGCGTCAGTGCTCTTTGAGCAGAGGCAAAGACAGTACCTTAAGGGCAGGTACGCAACCAGGACGATCACAGATAATATGGGTAATATAATTATCAGTGAGGGAATGGTTATCGATGACTCAGTAATCGATGAGGCTAAATCCAAAGATAAGCTCATCGAACTGGTTATGAACAATAAGTCGTAATGGAATATTGATAATTAAAAAGTATAAAGTACAGAGTGCTTTATACTTTTTTAATAGTTACCGGTTGGATTATTAAAAACCAATGAAAAAATATGGAGTTGCATATTGTGGCTAAGAATCGCAGAACACCGTTGATTTTCTTGCTTATAATGGTTCAAAGTGCGCTGGCAATAACTGCAGGAGTAGTTGTTTTATTCAGTTTGTCTGCTAAGAATGTACCTCCGAATGTGAATTGCGGAGGAATAGATATAGGCGGCATGTCTTATTATGAAGCCGCCGGAGCAATAGAGTCTGAGTATTCTGAGAAATTTCAATCAAATACGCTGAAACTGAAAGTGGAAGGCGGTATAACACGAGAGATTCCATTTTCACAAATTGAGGCTGCTGTAGATGGGAACGCCACAGTAGCTTCATTGCAGACCATCAAGGGGATCAGAGACATCCCGAATCTTCTGCAGATTTATTTTGGCGATTCGGGTAGGGAAATTACTCCGGTTATAAAGTTTAATGAAAGCAAGCTGAGGATGGCGCTCGTTGAACTATCCGATGCAATCAATATCGAACCTGTAGGTGCGCAGATCAGTTATTCGACTGGCACTGTAGAGAAAATTCCCGATACAGCAGGTGTATCGTTAAATGTCACAAATGCTGTGGATATCATTAAACAGAAGTTTTCAGCAGATCCGTTTGAAGAAATTTTACTGGACAGCAGCAATAGCTATGTGCTGCAGCCTGTGAATGCTGATGTCACAATGAAGGATTATGATGAAATACAACAGGTTTTAGCTGAATGTACTACTACAGTAATCCATGAGGAACTTTCTGAAGACGTCCGATTCGCTGCAGAAGCTATTAATGGTATTATACTGCCTGCAACACTCGAGGGCAGCGATCCTCAGGAGTTTTCGTTTGTAAAATATCTTGAGAAAATGCAAGCTAGCTTTGAAAATGACAGTGAAGGCTATGATCAGGTTGCGTCAACGCTTTATGCGGCGCTGCTATCGGCGGGGATTCCCAGAGAATCCATCATCAGAATGCCACACGAACTGGCAGTAGATTATGTTGAACCTGGTCTGGATGCATGGATATCGGGCGATGCAGGTGATCTAAAATTCACAAGTCCATTCAGCCATAAAATTGGAATATTCACAGAGATAAGGGATGGAAGGATAACTGTTGCTATTGCCGGAAGCATGAATGATAAGAATGAAGACTATAAAATCACTACAGAGGTCGTCCAACGCTTCAAACCGTCTGTTGTTTATGTGGAAAACAAAAACTTGAACCCTGGAGAAAAGATTATTTTGAACCCGGGGAAGGAAGGCGTAATGGTAAACGTCTACAGGAATAACGAATTAATCAGCACAGATGAGTACAAGGCTGAAAAATCAATTGTTCAAATTGCACCTAATGTAAACTGGGAGCAGGATAGCAAATAACTTAATAAAATCTTTTCAAAATTTCTAAAGCATTACTCTCAATGACTTTATCTCCATATTCATTCAGATAGCCTTCATAGAAATTGGTGTTGGTAATTTTTATTCCGTACTCATTTAATATTAGTTCAAATAATTTTATATCGGCAGGAGCCAGACCGCTTCTGGTGAGTGCCAGATAATAGGCATCTCCCTGCTTGTATAGTGTGCTCTCGCCATTGTACATGTTTTCCAGCTTAACTGCCAGCGCACATACATCGTTTAGTGTTCTGAAGGAATAGATCATAAGAGGTGAGCAGACCTTGCGTCCTTTTTTCTTGACACGAAGATCACTCTTCTTCATGCGACTCTTAATATACTTATGAATGGACTCAAATTCACCGTCTTCATCAATTCGGGTTATTGTGATGACAATTCCTTCGTCGGAGTTAGGAACAGGCTCAATGAGTAACTGAGAATCAGAAAGGCTGAAGCCTAGCTGCTCTTCAGCCTGCTCCATCAGATCCCAGAAAAATTCCTGAGCAGCGGGAGTGTTGTAATTAAGCGTGTCCAGATTTATATTTTTATCTTCTAAATCATTATTGGACACTGTAACTTTTATGATATTGTCGCTTATTTTCTCTATCTTCATATTTACTCCATTTTTATAACACGAAAGGTGTTTTGGGTTATACATATTACAATTTATATTATACTGCTTTATACGTAAAAAGAGAAGTGTTTTACATCAAGTGCGGAGCTATTGTACAATAACGGAAACAAAAGCTTCATTTGCAAGAGCTATATAGTTCAGCATGCGTTTTTTAACGCAAAGCGTTAAAAAATACGCTACATTAATGTAGTGCCTTTTGCATAGCAAAAGCACTTGGCAAGTCGAAACTCGCAAAAATACTTCGGAAAGTTTTGATTTGCAGCATTTTTGCTCAGACAGTCGACTTGCTTATCCTCGCTCTGACTATATATCTCTAAGCTGCATTTCGCTAAAGCTTCCTAATATTGTACAATAGCTCTTTACAATCATTTTACCCTACGCAGATACAGTACGACAGAAAGTATAATGAAGTAAGCGAGCAGCCCAAGCATCGTCAATAGGTATAAGGATGGTCTATTGGTGACGAAGCCTACTACTGGTACATTCAGCAGGAGCATAAGTGGGAAGCCGACGAATAGGCCTGCGCCGCTTCCCAGGACAAGATTCCTTCCGGCAGAGGATTCAAGATTCGGATCAATTTCCTTTACAAGAGCCAGGCCGGTAGATACTACGCCTGTGAGGTTACCATAGAGAGCAAGCATGTTCTCCAACACATCGGTTTTATATATACGTTTGCAAACGAATACAATATAGATGACAGTGATGATGCCGCCAATAGTTCCAATGAGAAATGTCGGAATCAGGTACTGTTTCAGAATAGATATTGAAATGGCGGCTATGGATGCAGTGATCATAAAATCAAAGGCTCCGCCGGATATTCTCTCTAGCAGGAAGTTGCTGGTGTATTCCCGGACTATTACTTTCTTCTTTCTGAGGGAGTCGTAAATAAAGCGGAACAGGATCGCATACAATGCAGCGATAATAAAGCTAAAGCCCCAGAGCATTGTAGAGAGCGTGTTACCAAAGGTTCCCAGCGGCGCAAGGATGACAGTCAGACCTTGCAGTGTCAGGTAAGTTGCGAGATAAATAATACCGATTGTGAAGAGCTGGATTGTAAAGCCGTCAACAGATTCGGCGTCACCAATGTCTTCCTTTTTAATCACACCCTTTACAATATTTTGATCTGGATCTGTTATACTGTGAGACGGTCTGATTTTCTTAACTCTGATAAGATAATTCATAAGAGGAATCCCGCCGATACAGGCCCAAAGTAACCCCATTGCTGCCACAGAAAGGCCGATGTTACCACCGTTTGAAAAACCGAGGGCTTCCCATGACTTGCCCATTGAGTAAGCCTGGCCTGCACCCTGGCCATAGCCGAGAGGCAGCAGCATCCCGAATACGGGAAAAAGGTCCGGAACAAAGGTGTATGCCATCAACAGCGAAAGGCCGAAGCCAATGATGCCCTGTAGTACATAGCCGTTTACAATAAAAATACCTGTATTCACAATATCCTTGTTTTTAGTTGTGTTCCTATCCTTAAGAGCCAGTGATATGAAGCCTACTGACATCAGGTGGTATATAATTGTTCCCAGATGTTCTGAATCAAACTTTACTAGATTCAGAACCTGTGGTCCAAGAAGCAGACCTATGAATCCTGCAATAATTGCATTGGGTATAAAAAACTTCTTGAAAAATTTGAAGCTTCTTTTTATATATGTTGCCAGACCTAGAAATAAAGATATCACAAGTATATCCCAAATATATGCCCAACCCTCACTCATAAGTAACCTCCAGTGTTTTTATTTTGATTTCGTCCATTGCTTTAGCAAATTTATACGCGCACATTTTGCCATTAGCTAAATGGAATCTATAAATGATTTTATTAAAGCTAAACTCAAGCTGATTATTGAATTGAACGTTTATGCCTGACAAATCGCGCAGCGGAAAGGTCAGTTGCTCATTGTTCCAATTAACATAAACCAGCACTTTTGGATACAAATCTATTTTACCCTCCGGTGTCACCTTGCTTAGTTTGCCGGTTTTTCCGCCGGTACGCATAATGACATGAGACTCACTCACGATAGACCTTGGTGAATCGGAGTTCATACTATCTTCAATACTCTTTTTAAGTTGTTCAACCTGCCACAGGTTCCAGTCTCTGGCATTGTCGAAATATAATTTACCACTGTCGCGTTCAAAATAACCATAAGTATTGTATTTGACCTGATAGCCGCATTTTTCGCAACCGAACAGGTCACCTGAGGATTTCATACTGTCTATGCTGTTGCATTCGGGACAGGTAAAGAGGAAACGCTCAAGAAGCTCTGCCTTATTTTTACCCTTATATCGGCTCATGTGAATTCGCTGGTACTCATATTCATCATGCTGAACGCTGTCGGTAATGATGTCGAATATCTTGTCTGTGGTGAGGGCCTTTATTTCCTGAGGATTCAGTACTTTGGAAAGCTCCATTACCAGAGGGCCTCTCCTTGTGGATACTGACCACCTTGGCATTGTGAGGCATGCACCTTTGAACAGGACAGTTACAACCGGAAGACCCAGTGATTTAATCAGCTTGGCTGTGGGAGGGAGAAGCGGTAACGTTTTCCCATCCCAATTTCGCCTGCCCTCAGGGAATATGCCAATAATGCCTTTGTTTTTTACCACCTCGAGAATACCTCGGATTGATCCGGGATCTGAGATGCGCTTTGACTTTGGGATTGCCCCCACAAGCTTGAGCAGCTGTTTAAGCACAGGACTTCTAAAATATGCATCAGAGGCTACAAAATATACCGGTTTTGGAAAGCAAATTGATAGAAGAAACGGATCCCAAAAGTTGGTATGGTTGGCCAATACGATATAAGGAGGCTTTATGTCTCTGAGTATATCTGCGTTGATAATACTGTAATTAAACAGCAGCTTCAAATAACCTCTGAACAGCAGCTTCAGAAATTTATTCAAAAGCATACCGGCTTTATATTTTCTGGCTGACATAGGTGCTCTCCTGTTATTGTCATTGTCCATTATCAGGAAGCCTTTGTTAATAGGCTTTTTTCTCTGTCCAGATTCTGCTGTATTGTTTATTGATCTCGTCGCCCGGATATTCAAATATTTCATAGTTGTCCAGATCCTCCTGCAGTGGATATGCGCTACGGTCAGAGATTAACTCCGGATCCAACATCTTCATGACCTCAATGTGTGGTGTTGCATATCCGATATAGTCTGCATTATTAAATGCTACATCTGTTTCGCACATATAATTAATGAATATTTCGGCTTCCTTCTGATGTTTGCTGGTGGATGGGATTACCATTGAGTCGAACCAGTAGTTTGTGCCCTCCTTTGGTATGACATAAGACAGATTTTCATTCTCAGACATACAGTAGTAAGCTTCACCGGACCATACGACAGCTAGTGCGGCGCTTTCGCCAATCATCATGTCTCTGACCTCATCAACCACATAAGCCATTACAAGCGGTTTCTGCTCCATCAGCTTTTCCTTGGCCTGTTCCAATTGCGACACATCTTTTGTATTCATTGAAAATCCCATCATTTTTAGGGTTATGCCGATTGCATCTCTTTCGCTGTCTGACATTAGGATTTGTTTTTTATATTTATCGTTCCAGAGGATATTCCAGCTATCCACAGTGTCGGAAACCATTGTTTTGTTATATAGTATTCCGACAGTGCCCCACATATACGGCACTGAATATTCATTATCCGGATCGTATGATAGCGATTTAAAACGATCATCGATATATTTGAAATTCGGAATATTACTCATGTTGATTTTGTTAAGCAACCCTTCATCTCGCATCCTTTTAATCATATAATCGGACGGGATTGCGACATCGTACGCTGAACCTCCTGTTTTGATTTTGACATACATATCCTCATTTGTAGTGAAGTTTTCGTAATTTACCTTAATGTTCGGATACGCATTTTCAAAATCCTCAATTGTTTGCTCACCTATGTATTCACCCCAATTGAATACATTAATAGTGACCTGTTTTCCGGTGCCATCGCCGGTGTCGGCAGAACCACAGCTGGTCAGAATGAAAGCTGCAAGTAAGATGTTGGCAATTAAAGCGATTAATCTGTTTCTTTTCATTTCTATTTCTCCTCTAAGTTATATTACTTATTTTAACAGTTCTTTTTGTATCATTTCCGTTTCCAGTATTCCCTGAAGATCTCTTGTTAATTATCAGCAGCAGAGCAAGTACAACAATGAACATCAATGTGGACAGCGCATTTATTTTTGGATTGATTCCCAGCCTTGCCATCGAGAAGACAGTGATGGAAAGAGTAGAAACGCCCGATCCTGTTGTAAAGAAGCTGATGATGAAATCATCCAGTGACAATGTGAATGCAAGTAGAAACCCTGTAATGACGCCGGGCATAATCTCCGGCAGGATGACCTTGCGAAATGCATACGACGGCATGGAACCCAAATCAAGAGCAGCTTCATATAGGTGCTTATTAAGCTGTTTGAGCTTTGGCAGTACTGAGAGTATCACGTAGGGTATATTGAACGTTATATGGGATAACAGGAGCGTTAGAAAGCCCAGCTTTAAGTTCACGAAGATAAACAGAATCATCAGTGATATTCCTGTTACAATATCCGGATTCAAAACAGGCAGATAAGTCAGGTTCATAACAATTGACTTCGCTGTCTTATTCATATTGTGAATGCCTACTGCTGCAGCTGTTCCGACGATTGTTGCAACCAACGATGAAATTAGTGCAACAGCTAATGTGTAGTAAAGTGAGGACATTATCTGCTTGTCTTGAAATAACTCGGCATACCATTTTAATGTGAAGCCATCCCAGTGAGCCCTGGACTTTGAATTGTTGAATGAAAAAACAATCAGTGTAACAACAGGAGCATACAGGAACAAAAAGATGATGAATAAATACAGCTTTTTGATTGTTTTCTTCAAAATAGTGCACCTCCCGTATCTTCCCTCTCATATCTGGATGTAAAGCCCATGCTGATCAGGATCATAATCATCATGATAATGGAAAGCGCAGATCCGAAGTTCCAGTCATAAACCCTCATAAACTGATCCTCGATAAGATTTCCAATCAGTGTATACTGGCTGCCGCCGAGGAGCTTTGAAATAATAAATGTTGTTACAGCGGGCATGAATACCATTGTTATTCCGGAGACTACGCCCGGAAGGCTCAATGGTATGATGATTCTGCGAAATACGGTAAAGGTATTGGATCCAAGGTCCTCAGCAGCTTCAATGACACTTCTGTCGATTTTGCTGAGTACTGAGAAGATCGGCAGCACCATAAATGGCAGGAAATTATAAACCATACCCAGTATGACTGCAGAATCTGTGTATAAAATGTTAATCTGCGGCAGCCCCAGGGCACCTAAGAACGAGTTTATCACGCCTTTACGGTCAAGTAGTGTCATCCAGGCGTAGGTACGCAGTAAAAAATTCATCCACATTGGGATAACGAAAAGCAATATCAGGATATTTTTTCTGCTCAGATCACGTCCGGATAAAATCATGGCCACCGGATATCCAAGCAATAGACATATAAGCGTACTGATCAGAGCCAGGATAACAGATCGGAGTAATACTTTCATATATATAGGCTGCAGGAATCGCTGAAAGTTTTCAAGCGAAAAAACCGTCACTCCGTTTTCGGTAATCGTGATACCGTAGTATATCACAAGAATCAACGGTATTAGTATAAAAATCAGCGCCCAGAGAATATAAGGGCTTGAAACCCATCTGTTTTTCATGTCGTACGTACCTTCTTCATTATTTGAATATCATTTGGGTGGATTTTCAACCCAACTTTTGAATCGACCGGTTCCATGGCTGTACTCTGTACAATCCATTCGAAGCTGTTTTCGTCCTCTATCAGCATTTCATAATGAACACCCTTGAATATAACCGATCTGACTGTTCCCTGCAGAAGGTTTTCATTCTCATGCATGAGTTTAATATCTTCAGGTCGAACGACTACATCAACATCCTCATTGGTGCCAAAGCCCTTGTCTACACAGTCGAAAACATGACCTGCAAACATAACACGGTAATCCTGCAGCATCACACCATCAATGATGTTGCTCTCTCCGATGAAATCTGCCACAAAAGCGTTCTTCGGCTCATTGTAAATGTCCTGTGGCGTGCCGATCTGTTGAATTATGCCCTTTTGCATGACCACAATTGTGTCGGACATGGTAAGCGCTTCCTCCTGATCATGCGTAACGTAAATAAAGGTAATACCAAGACGTTTTTGCATGTTCTTCAGCTCTAACTGCATTTCCTTGCGAAGTTTCAGATCCAACGCTCCCAAGGGCTCGTCCAGAAGAAGAACCTCAGGTTCATTAACAAGTGCCCGTGCAATTGCAATTCTTTGCTGCTGGCCACCGCTGAGCGAGTCTACCGATCTTTTTTCAAAACCCTCAAGATTAACCATTGAAAGCATGGCTGTGACTTTTTCACGGATAACATCATTATCGGTCTTTTTGATCCTCAAACCGAATGCAATATTTTCATATATGTTCATGTGCGGAAATAGTGCATACTTTTGAAAGACTGTGTTAACCTTTCTTTTATATGGAGGGACATCATTAATATTGTTGCCTTCAAAAAGCACCGCGCCGCTTGTTGGCGTTTCAAAACCACCTATTAGTCTAAGCGTGGTTGTTTTACCACATCCACTTGGACCAAGCAGGGTAATGAACTCATTTTGGCGGATATAGAGGTTTATGGACTTCAAGGCTTCTGTGCCGTCATACTCTTTCGTTAAGTCAACCAGCTCAATAATGTGATTTGACATATAGCATACTCCTTGTTGCACATGGCGAAAATTCAATTTCTATTGGGGGCTGGTCGATGACTCCGTCATTTTGTATGTTGCAAAGGAAATCCGTGCTTGCGCACTCAACATACTTTCTGCTCGCCCATGCATCCTGGGGCAAGCCCCCATAACTCCTCGCTGCGGGCGAAATGAATTCGCCCTAAGCTACACTTCGTGCGCCACGCCTAAGCGTGGCGTTTGAACAACGTCAGATGGAGATTTTACTCGCCACTGACGTTGTTCAACAAATCAATTTAAAAACTAGGAGGTGTCGAGATCCAGAGCAATTTTGCCTCGGTCTTTCCTCCATTGGAGATGGAGTGTATAGCGTTGGGTTTAAAGTAAAAGCTTTCGTCCTTCTTTGCCTTGTATTTTCTGTTACCGAGGTGAATATGAACGCTGCCTGACAACACATATCCAAACTCCTCACCCTCATGAGGGTCATCAATCTCCGAACTGCCACCTGAAGCGAGACTTAGCAGAATCGGCTCCATGCGGTTCTTTTGCGAATCCGGTACGATCCATCTGATCTCATGGCCCAATTCGTGGTTTTCTTTAACAAAGATGTCTTCTTTGCGGAAAACAATTTTTTCGTCAACAATCTCATTGAAAAAATCTTTGAGATTGGAACCGAGACACTGGAGCAGATCAACAAGCGTAGCAATGGAAGGGGAGGTCAAATCCCTCTCAATCTGCGAGATAAAGCCTTTTGAGAGCTCGCTCCTGTTTGCCAGTTCTTCCTGAGTCAGCCCATTTTTTATCCTTAGCATTTTGATTTTATTCCCAATATTCATATTTATATTACCTCATGCATTTTCAAAACAGTATTTATAACGAGATAGCTCGTTGAAACGCCGCTGATATAAGGAAATTTTTCTATGAACGAAAAAATTCTTTATTAACCGAGGCGTTATAAGTAAACATTTTGTTTAGAATCACTAAACAATAAAACAATTTATTATAATCACATACTGCAATTGTTGTCAATAATAATAGAAAAAAAGATAGAAACGCCAAAGAAAAGATATTCAAACACCACGCTTAGGCGTGGCGCTATGTCTGTACAGCGTAGGGCGAATTCGTTTCGCACGCAGTGAGGGGGTATTGGGGCTTGCCGCCATTGGAAATTCTATGATTGAAGAATATCAATGATTTTCATAACTTTATCAATATATAGCTTTTGCTTGTTGTCCAATATTGGGGCGGCCAGCTTCAATGTTTGCAGAATTTGAGTCTGACTTGGGGAGCTTCTGTTCATGTTTCTAATTTGATGTTTAATGTCCCGATATGCGCTGCTGTAACGGTTTCCCTGGCTGAACGCAATGCTGTAGGACGTTCCTCTGGTTTGTGGAATTAAATTTGTTACAGTTGATAAAATTTCCTGTATCAGCGACAATCTGTCAGGCTGTACATATTCTGAAGCCTCTATGTCTTCAGCGCGAGATTCGGGCTTGTATAACTGTTTGATTTTCTGTAGCGTTACAAGCCCGTTTGTTATGTTCTCTATATTAGGTAAATTGCTCATTCTATTCACCATGATTTAAAATTCATAGTTCATATTATGTAAAATCTATAATAATGGTTCATTCAAGCTTTTTATCCAGTTTCCTGTGACTGAAGCTGCTTCTTTTTTCAGCGTAATCTGCAACGATCTGACCGCTTCCGATCAGCTTGTATTTATAGATCACCAGGCCTTCGAGCCCCACAGGGCCTCTGGCATGAAGCTTTCCTGTGCTGATTCCAACTTCTGCGCCAAACCCGTATTTAAAGCCGTCGCTAAAACGTGTAGAGCAGTTCCAGAACACATTGCCAGAGTCCACCAGGGACATAAAACGGGCTGCATGCTCCCTGTCAGAGGTGACGATGGAATCAGTGTGGCCTGAGCCGAAAGTGTTGATATGATCAATAGCCTCGTCAAGACCCTGTACTACCTTGATAGATAATTTATAATCCAGATACTCTGTTTTCCAGTCATCATCCGTTGCTGCTCCAATGGGAATAATTGAATTCGCTTTACTGCACCCAACCAGTTCAACTTTTTTTTGATCTGCCGCCTGCTTCAAAAGAGGCAGGAATGTGGATGCCACGTCCTGATGAACCAGCAATGTTTCCATAGCATTGCAGACTGCGACGTACTGCGTTTTTGAATCGATTGCGATACGAACAGCCATATTCATGTCGGCCGAAGCGTCGATAAAGCCGTGGCATATCCCATCGGCATGACCCATGACGGGGATATTTGTATGATCCATGATATACCTGACAAATTCATTGGAACCTCTTGGGATAATCAGATCAACATATTTGTCCTGCTCAAGCAACTCATTTATGTCCGCTCTTGTCTCCATCAGAGCGCACCAGCCTTCCGGCATACCGGCCTCTTCAGTTGCGGAGATGATGATTTCGGCCAGAATCCTGTTAGTTTCCCTGGCCTCGGAGCCGCCCTTCAGAAGCACGCCGTTGCCGCTTTTGAGGCAGAGCGTGGAAATCTGGACTAGAGCATCCGGCCTTGACTCGAATATAACACCGATTACACCAATTGGACAGGATACCTTAAATAGCTCCAGACCTTCATCCAGCTCTGTGGATAAAAGTGTTATTCCTACCGGATCCTCCAAAGCTATCAGGCTGTGAATCCCATCTATAACATCATTTAATTTTGCGTCATCGAACTTGAGTCTCTTAAGCAACGGGACAGAAATTTCTACTTCTTCGCTCCTTCGGAGGTCTTCCTCGTTAGCCTTAAAGATTTCCTGTTTTCGGGCAATAAGTGACTCTGCTATATGCAACAGAGCCTTATTCTTTTCATCGGTACTTGCCGCGGCAAGCTTCAGAGAAGCTGCCTTAACCTGTTGGCAGGTTTGAGCGATATTCATGGTGACACCTCATTACACTATATAATGCAACTATCTTTAATGTTTTGATTTTCACATAGTATACCAGAATGAAAGATGCATATCAATCCGTAATTGCCGGCGTCCAGTACCTGTTGCCGTAAATATCGGTTAACCGGTAGGTCATCCGATAACTACTGTTTTCAACAGACAGATTTTCAATTTTCCACTCGCCTGAAGCGATATACTGCTCGCCTAGATAATACGTATCACTGTATTGGCCATCATAAGTGTAATAGTCGCAGAGGAAGTCGATCTTATCACCTGCAGCTATTTCAATTAAGCCTTTTGCAACCGTTTCAGTCTGATGCGTTGTATCGTATTTTATCTGTGCGCCAACTACCATTCCGTACGGATTCTCATTGTCAAATACGATAATGATATCGACAAGTTGATCGTTCAACAAAGCAGGTACACGTCCCTTGATGGAATAGGAATCACCGTTATGGTCGTCGCTTACCATATAATAGCTGACAATCTGACCATTGAGTGCAAGCCAGGTGCCGTCATATTCCATTATTAGGTCGCCATCATCGTTATACTCGTAAACGTTATCAAGTCCAAGGTCGATAAATCCTTCTCCATCATCCAGAAAAACATTCAGCTCCATATGGTGAATCATATCCCATTGATCTTCGGCAAGTGCCAGAACACGTTTTCCATCTTTGTTGGTAATTTTTATTGCCGCCGAGTCTATTCTGTTTTCCTTATAATATTCCTCTGAAGCCTTGATCCTGTCTGCGTCAAGCCAGCTGCTGAGGGCATTGCCGGCTATGTTTGTAAGAGTGTCACCGCCAATGCCAAGAAGACCGCCACCTGAACCTGTGCCCCCTTCTGATAAGAATGAATTAAGCAAGGAACCGACGATATCTGAGCCTGCGGGCTGCGATGAACCAGAGGAAGGTTGTGAACCTGTGTTGCCGGCGAGGCCTCCCAGAAGTGAAGAAAGGAGATTGTCACTGCCGACTGAGGTGATTTGTCCACCGGCTGTGAGGCTCGAGAAGCTTTTTATGCAATTGCTGTACTCTTCATCTATACCTATCCTGTCATATGTAGACAATGCGGTGTTCAGCTTGGAAGTCGTCCCATACGGGAAAAATATTGACACACCATTTGCGTTTGATATATTAGTTGACGTGCGGTTATATTTTATACATCCACGTAGTGCTTCAGCAAAGGATTTAGCTTCTGAATTATTGATTTTTTCTGTAAAATGAATGAGGTCAATCTGATGCAGCTTGCTCGAGGGTGAAAACTCTTTGGTGTCGGCCCGAGCATCGGAAATTGTCTTATACTCATCCTTGTCTATGAGTGTACTTGTTGATTTGGAAAATTCCACAAACGATTTGGGGACCGTACCTTTTAGCTCGGCGAGATCAATCAGCGAAAGAGTTGCTTGACTGCGTGGTGTCTGAACACTGACCTCCTTAACATAATCATCAATAAGCTTTTTCCCCAGATCGACTGTCGTGATGGAGGTATTCCTTGACAGAGCTGTTATCCAGCCTGTATAGTGCCAGCCTATGCCCGGTTCAACTTCCTCGGATGCAATCATATAGTCAGCACTGGGTTCAAGTACAATAGCTGTTTCAAGAGTCGCCATCAGGCATGCATCAAACCCTATCATATCAAAGCTGCAGCCGCCGTTTTTAAGTGCGGTTGCGATTTCATCAAGAGTCATGCTATTATTCGGGAAATGTTGGTCATAGCCGTATGCAGAAAGCGAACCGCCGCCATGATCCCACATGATAAGCATATAACGGTCTGCAGGGTAGTTCTTTTTTGAGTATTTAATAAAATCCGAAAGAGTATTCGGATCAACCATTGACTTTTTACCCAAATTGTCCTCAAGTAACTGAAGACCCTTGGATGTCACGCGGTAGCGCTGGTTTGACTTACTGCTGATGACGTTGTTCTGCCATTTAGATGTTCCTCCTGTCTCTACGATAATATTTACTTTATCAGAGATCTCGGCGCCCATTATCTCCTGTAAATCGGAGGTGGCCATTCCAGCTTTTTCCTCAAGGTCTGTTCCACACAAATAAAGCATTATTGTAGCAGTATCATTACCGTTGCCCTTCAATACCGTGCGCTTGTCACGTGCAAGCTTTGAAACTGATGTTGAGACAGGATAAGCACCCTTATCCTGGTAAGAAGATGACATGTCCGGATTTGCAGATTGCTGTGAAGTTAGAATATCGGAGGGATCTATGCCGCCCAGGTCTGGTAAGGTAGTGTTTGTGCCGCTGAATTTACTGTAGATGAGGTAGATGGCGATAATAATTACAATAGTAAGTATACTTCCCTTTTTCTTTTTTGAAGAGAATATATTGTTTGAGCCTTTTATATTTCTCGCTGATGTGCTTTCAGTTCTGCCAGAATATCCGCCTGAATCTCCAACCGGACCTCCGGTTATACCTCCAATACCACTTCCGCGCTTATGCACGCCGCTACTACTGCCTGTACCTACCCGTTTCTTTCTTCCAACCGGCCTGTTCCTTTTGTCCATTTGAAATACCCCCCATAGATAAAGTCGAACTTCACATAAACACATTATCGTCATGAATCTAACATCATCATAAATCGAACATTGCAAATTTCTTATTAATTAGTATAATGATATCATAAACCAACCAATTATGGAGTAATTTGTTGGAGATATTTTTAGTATTAATTTTTGTATTATACCGTATTTTGGTATTATGAGAGGAGATTACCATGGCAGAGAAGAAACCAAGAAAAATAATTTCGGCATCTGAAGCAAAAGCCGGTAATACAAAGGCTAGAAAGACTGTTAAAACGAAGAAAAGTGAAATGCCTGAGAAGGGTGAACCCGAAATAGTAGAGTATGAATCTTCAAATCAACCATCAAGCAGAAAGAAAAGCTCCAAAGGCTTGCGCATCGGTGCGGTTATACTCTGGGTACTTGCTATTGCCTTTGAAATCGGTGTAATATACATGTTGAACATTGGAGAAACAACTATTGCTATCATTGGTATCATACTTGATGCTATTTGTTGCATTACCGGCTCTCTCCTGTGGAAAAAGGCAAACCGGATAAGCCCGTGCAGATCGAAAAACAAACTGGTGGCCTTACTGTGGAATCAGATGGGTGTAATAGCATGTATATTAGCTTTCATTCCACTCGGATTGTTTTTACTGCTTAAAGCTGATAAGATTTCACCAAAAATGAAGAAGATAATCGCTGCTATTGCAGCTGTTGCATTTTTGGGATCTGTAGGAACTTCCATTGACTATAATCCTCCAACACCCGAGAGCGTTGCACAGGCGGAGGCAGAGGCCCAAGCTGCGAATAGTGATTTCGGCGGCACGGTCTATTGGACCAGGTGGGGCAAATCCTACCATCTGGATGAAAATTGTTCAGCACTGACCAGATCAGAAACTCTTATTAGCGGTACGCTTGAAGAAGCTTTCGAGGCAAAAAGAAACGACCCCTGCGATTTCTGTGCAGGAGGCGCTGATCAATAAGTGATAAGTAAAAATAAGCAGCCGAAAGGCTGCTTATTTCTTTTTAAACAAACTTCCAAGGCCGCCCAGAATACCACCGATGTTACCGCCGATGCCACCTGCGCCATTATCGTCATCATCAAGGAAAGAGGATGCTAAACCCAGAAGGTTATTTCCACTGCTGCCCGCACCTAACAAAGACGATAACGACGATGTTATATTTGAGACCCCGTTTGCATCAAGATTTTCTTCCTTCTTCTTCTTGCCCAGCAAGCTCAGAATCATTGGCGCAAACTGAATCAAAAGCTTTCCTATTTGATCAGAATCCATACCGGTTTGTTTTGCAAGTTTTGCCTGCACGCTTTTACTTTTTCCACCAAGGATATGTTCAATGATCTTAGCACCATCATTTGTGTCGACTTTCTTTAAAAAACTTGAGATATCATCTACATCGTCATCCTGGTGCTGTTCAAGAGCTTTTGCCAATGCCTCAGCACCTTCTTGAGTATTCGTGTTACGGTTTAATGCTTCCATAAGGGTAGAGATCCCAAGCTCGGTTGCCTTTTTAACCTTGGTGGGTTTTGCGTTGACAGATTGCCCCAATTGCTGCAGTGTTTCCTTGTTGCCCAGCTGTTTCATGATTAATTCCAGCGAACTCATATGCTAATCCTCCTCAATATTTATACCATAGTTTTATAGTTACCACTATTAACTGTCAGTAAAACATAATTATAGTAACACGCTGCTCAGCCGGACAGAGCGATTTGAGCACCGGACGGATGGATTATGATGCATGCAGACGCCGGTGTGTGGTATAATTAATAATAACTCATACAATCGGAGATATTGTAAAATGAATATGAGTAATAATTCTATTAATCCAAAAATGAAGTATGCGCCAATAAAAGTAATCAGGGTTGGAAATGATGTAAAAATTACTGCGTTTGTGAAATTTTCCGGCGATGCTGACAGGTTTTTCCCCAATTCAGATGAAACATATGCCGAAGTTGCCGCTAAGTCAATAATGCATATTTGGAAGGGCAATTTTGATGTTGATGGGAAGGCTGTGAAAGTAGAGACGTTCATTTACAGTAACAATATCAGTCCAAATAATATACTCATGCCGGTTTTCACTGAAAAAAAGCAAAAATTCTTAAAAATGCCTGTTGGCGCAGGCCCGAGAGGGCATCTTTCGTCATTGCCGGGTGCTCTTTCCATGCGAAGTCATGAGGGTATGAATATAATCGGAGCGATACTCAATAATGAATCAATATTAAAATGGTCTATAGAAAAATCTTCTTCGCCTATTGTGATTTATGATCATACGAGAAGTTCAAAGACCGGAAAAATGGAGTTTATCGGCAGGAACTGGTTTGAGCAAACTGTCGCTCATGAGTTCGGTCATTCATTAGGTCTCGGAGATGCTTATAATGCGGGATATAGAGGCGGAAGATGGGCTGGTAGTCTAGACGGGTATTACGCGCCCTATTCATACAAGGTAGAAGATGATTGTGGTAAATGGAAATATGTAGTAGTGCCTGATAACGACATAATGCTGGAAGGCGAGAGTCATAATTTTGTATCAAGTAATGATATAAGAATGGTACTTAATGCCTACAGAACGGGTAAACTGCAGCTTTTCCCATGGGGTTCCAAAGATTTCATGGATAGATATAAAACTAGTAAAGATATAAGGCTGTAATGTCGAAAAGAAGTAAAATGTTTAGCGGCTTGTGATAAATGGTATATAATATTATTAGGTATGTAATTATTTTTTATTAAAATTCAGGAAGGAGCAGTAATCATGTCAAAGCTTAGTATTATTGAGGGAATCGGAGAGGCCTATGAGGCAAAGCTGGAAGCGGCCGGAGTAAAATCAATTGAATCATTGCTGGAAACTTGCACGACTAAAAAGGGCAGATCAGAACTTGCAGAAAAAACGGATATATCGGAAAAGCTGATTCTTAAGTGGGCAAACCATGCCGATCTTGCAAGGATAAAGGGTATTGGTGGAGAGTATGCAGAGTTACTTGAAGCATCCGGCGTTGATACTGTTCCGGAACTTGCCAACCGCAATGCGGAGAATCTTTTTATTAAGATGCAGGAAATCAATAATGCGAAGTCTCTTGTAAGAAAACTTCCTACACAGGCACAGGTTGAAGATTGGGTAAAACAGGCAGGTACATTGCCTCGCATTTTGCAGTATTAATTATTGAGGAGAAAATAATGGATATTAAGGCTAAAATTGAAGAGATTGTTAATAAAGTAAAGTCGGATAAGGATTTTGCATCCAAATTCTCAAGTGATCCGGTGAAAGCGATAGAATCTATACTTGGAATTGACCTGCCCGATGATCAGTTAAATGCTTTGGTTGATGGAGTAAAAGCAAAAATAGCCCTCGATAAATCTGGTGATCTACTTGGGAAGATAAAAAAACTGTTCTGATGTAATGGTATAGACCTAAATGCACGAATGGCAGACATGATAAAACATGGCTGCCATTCGTGCATTTAGGGGCATGTTATGTTTAAACATTATTGCATTTGCATCAATATCTCCTCTAGTTCATCCGCCGGGAGAGGGCGGTAGAAGTAGAAGCCCTGGATTTCATCGCTGCTGCGCTCGGTGAGAAAATCGAGCTGGAGTTCTGTTTCGACGCCCTCTGCGATTACTTTTAGTCCCAGAGTGTGGGCAAGTCCGATAATACCCTTTATAATCGTGTTTTCCTTTTCGCTTCGGCCTATGCCACGGACAAATTGCATGTCCAGCTTGATGCGATCGATAGGCATGGCTGATAGGCGGCTGAGGGAGGAGTATTCTGTACCGAAATCGTCAATGGCGATGGAGATGCCTAACTCTTTCAGATTTTCCAGCACCTCGATGATATAGTCGGATTCGCTGACTGCTGTGCTTTCGGTAACCTCCAACTCCAGAAACTGCGGTTCCAACTGCGTTTCCTCCAAAATCTGCCTGACACGGTTGACAAATCCGGGATTCCTTAACTGTAGGACAGACACATTGACGGCGATACGGATATCCGGAAGGCCTTTTTGTTGCCATGCCCGGCACTGTAAGCAAGCTGTCATAAGCACCCAGTCACCTATAGGGCCTATCAGGCCAGTTAGTTCCGCTAACGGGATAAACAAGCCCGGTGAAATAACGCCGAATTCCGGATGAAACCAACGGAGTAGGGCTTCAGCGCCAATGATTTCTTTTGACTGTATACTTATCTGTGGCTGATAGTACAGCTGCAATTCGTTCCGCTCCAACGCCCGGAACAGGTTACCTGTCAGCTTTATCTTCCTGAGTATTTCCTCCTTCATGTCTGTGGTGCAGAACATATACCGGTTTTTCCCCTGTTCCTTTGACTTGTACATTGCGATATCAGCATTTTTAATGAGTGTATCAGCGTCTGTGCCGTCGTAAGGATAAACGGCGACTCCCGCACTGGCAGTGATAAAAAATTCCTGATCGTCCAGGTTGAATGGTTTGTTAAAAACATTTAGTAGTTTTTCCATGATTATCTCGATATCGTCGACTGAAGAAAGGTTGTTTAGTAGAATGACTAATTCGTCACCGCCGAAACGTGACAAGGTATCAGACTTCCTGAGGTGACTCCTAAGCCGTTCTGACACCAACATAAGCAGCGCGTCGCCGCCGTCGTGGCCGACTGTATCGTTGACAGTCTTGAAGTCATCTATATCCAGGAATACAATAGCAAATGTCTTGAGTGTCCGCTCAGCCAGATTGATTGCCTGCATAGTCCTGTCTTTGAAAAGGATTCTGTTGGGCAGCTTCGTCAGATAATCATAATATGCCATCTGTGTAATTTCTTTTTCCTGCTGGATTCTTTCAAAAGCGTCAGCAAGGATGTTTGATATGATCTTGAAGAAGTCGAGCTGTGTCTCGGACCATTTTTTGGTTTTCCTGCCTGCCTCGATACCGAAGAAGCCATAGACATCGTTTTTATTGATAACCGGTATAGCAGCAAACGATTTGTCACACGGTGAAATCATGAACCCATAAATTAACATAAGAGAAAATATGTAAACAACATAAAGTGACCTGAAACCATTGCAAAATATGCGTTTTGGGTCATTTTTTATTGCAATATGAAGGAAAATATTA
>JAEYRF010000110.1 GCA_023409615.1 Bacillota bacterium
CTTTTGCATGGTTTGAAAAACCAATTTGACCTGCACCTTAATATTCCCGCCGGCAGACAAGTTTATCCACTCTAGAAAGTCAAAGATTAAGCTCTCTCCAGATACTCCCCTGTTCTTGTGTCAATTCTGATCATATCACCCTGATTGACAAATAGAGGAACCTTCACAACTGCACCTGTTTCAAGTGTAGCCGGTTTTGATGCTCCTGTGGCTGTGTCTCCCTTGTAGCCAGGCTCTGTTTCAATTACTTCTAACTCAACAAATGTGGGAGGTTCTATACCAAAAACATTTCCCTTGTGAGAAAGTATTTTTACTACCATATTCTCTTTAACAAACTTGAATGTGTCTCCAATGGTCTCCTTGCTGATTGGCATCTGTTCAAAAGATTCAACATCCATAAAATAGAATAAATCGCCGTCATTATAAAGATACTGCATATCTTTTCTTTCAATATGTGCCTTCGGCATTTTGTCCGAAGGATTAAAGGTTCTCTCAACTGTACCGCCGGTAATAATATTCCTCATCTTCGTCCTGACAAATGCAGCACCCTTACCGGGCTTAACATGTTGAAACTCAACAACCTGAAATATCTGGCCATCCAGTTCAAATGTTGCGCCGTTTCTGAATTCGCCTGCTGTTATCATATAAATTATCCTCCGTCTATATGTAATCAATATTTTATTCAGTAGTACATAGAATACAAATTTCAAGTACCATGTTAATATTAAAGTAAATTACCCTGTATTTCAAGAAGAATTTTCTTTATATAATAATCAGTTCCTTTTTAGATCTTGTCAGAACAACAGCACCTTCACCGCTGACGACAACCATATCCTCAATTCTGACTCCGCCAAGTCCCGGTATATAAATACCAGGCTCTACAGTGACAACCATTCTGTCCTGTAAAACCTGATCCCCTCTCATAGAAAGTGTAGGATCCTCATGTATCTCAAGCCCGACACCGTGACCTAGGCCATGTCCGAATTTCCCGCCATATCCGGCTTCTGCTATAAATGTCCTCACAACGGCATCCACATCCCGTCCCAATACTTCGCTTCGGACAGTCTCCAGCCCCTTCAGATTTGCCTGCAGCACTATTTGATAAATCTTCGCCAGCTCTTCATCGGGCTTTCCGAGAAAAACAGTTCTGGTAATGTCAGAGCAATAACCCTGATAAAGTGCACCAAAGTCCATCGTTATAACATCTCCGGACTCGATCTTCTTCGCTGACGCAATACCATGCGGCATGGAAGCTCGTTTTCCCGAGGCAATGATCGTTTCAAATGATGAACCTGTTGCGCCAAGCCTCCTCATATGGTGTTCCATTTCGGACGCCAGCTCTATTTCAGCCACACCGGGCTTGATAAATGGCAGAATGTGTGTAAAAACCTGATCGGCAACATCAACTGCTTGCCTGATCCTTATGATCTCTGACTCGTCCTTGATACTGCGAAGTTCCTCCATTACTCGACCCAAAGGCAGTAATTCGTCCACTTTCAGCTTTGTGGAATATTCGCTGTAATCGTAATATGTCATATGACTGTCTTCAAACGAAAGTTTACGAGTACTATCGCTTTCAATTATCCGGTTCAATTCATCGAAATAGCTGCCTGAATATTGAATGATCTCAAATACAGGAGCCTGGGCAGCAGCCTGCTCTACATACCTGAAGTCTGTCAACAGCACAGCGCGCTGTAAGCTAATATATACAACAGCCGATGTCCCTGTAAACCCGGATATATACATATAATTCTCGCGCTTTGTAATAAGAACAGCATCCATGTTTCTCAATTTTATTTTTTTGCGGATGTTTTGCAGTCTTTTTTCAAATATTTCAGCCAAATTCTACACTCCTTTTATGTCCCCCTTACAAGCCAATACAGCGTTGTTACAACAGTGCTGCCGCCTGAAGAGCCAGAATATAACTGTTTGCTCCAAATCCACTAATCTGCCCCGAACAGACCGGAGCGATAACTGAGTTGGTTCTGAACTCTTCTCTTGCATGTATGTTTGATAAATGCACTTCTATACATGGCAGCTCAACCGCTTTTATGGCATCGCGGATTGCAATGCTGTAATGTGTGTAGGCACCGGGGTTGATGATTATGACATCATATCTGCCCCGCGCCTCATGTATTTTGTCAATTATTTCACCCTCATGATTGGACTGTACAAAATCCGACTCAATTCCAAGTACTTTGGCTTCCTCTGTGACATCCGCAGCTATCTCGGAAAGAGTTGTTGTTCCGTAAACATCCTTCTCCCGTGTCCCAAGCATATTAAGATTGGGACCATTTATGATGATGATCCTTTTACTCATAATACTCATATATCCCCTTCATATAAAAGCATTTGCACTGGCAGTGCATAAAGACATTTCTGCTGTAAATCCATACATTCTATTCTTAACTAAGGCTATTATTCGTTGTGCCTCGGTTTTCTCTTCACGAGAACGGCTGCCTTTGTAACAGCAGAAACTATATCTACTTCAAACTGCTGTCCCAATGTGTTGATCTTGGAATAAAGCTCTCCCTTTTCAGTCACAATATATTTTGGTGGCAGGTCATTAAGTGCAATAGCTGCGATATCCAGTAGACATTTGTCACAGGTACACATATTGATGTCATTCAATATATCCTTCATCTGGCTGAATACGATTTCCTCCATATAGTTCTTAATCTGTGTCATATAATATCCCCCTCCGGAAAAAATATTTATTTAGTATCATCAACTTCTTTATATTACCCTCTTAGATTCAAAAATAACACCTGTATTATCCATCCGGTTACCAGTAAAATAAAATGTATTATCTGCCAAGATACCATGAAAGCAGATCCCATCCCCACATTATAGTCGTGAAGGCTCCAATAACAATAAATGGACCAAATGCAACTGTATCCTTCCTTTTTTTGATACCAGTCACCATTAGTAAAAGGGACAAAACTCCACCAAGTATTACTGATATGAAAAGTGCAATGAGACATAGCTTCCAGCCCAGAAACATCCCTATAGGCGCCATCAGCTTGACATCACCCATTCCCATCGCATCATCCGTTTTATAAATCAAAGAACCCAATATTGCCACCACAAGCAGGAAACCGGAACCGGGAAGCAGTCCAGCTAACGGCGTCCACCATTTACTGTCCCCGAACACCTCAGGCATTGGGCTTAAGATGTTGTAAATAAACAGCAGCAATCCGCCCGCCAACGCAATCAATACAAGACCGTTTGGTATAATTCTGTGATCAATATCAATAAAAAATATTGCAATTAAAAGCGTCATTAAAAAAGCAAATGCAAAGAAGGGAACCGACAGTCCATACTTATAGTATAATATTACAAATACACCGGCGGTAATCAGTTCAACCAACGGATACCTCGGCGAGATTCTTGTACCGCAATGTCTGCATTTCCCGCGGAGGAATACATAGCTGAAAACTGGTACAAGATCCTGCGGCGTTAGCCTGCTGCCACAGTTTGTACAGGCAGAAGGAGGTGTAACAATTGATTTGCCCTGTGGTATACGGAAAATGAGCACATTTACAAAGGAGCCAATAATCAATCCATATATAAAAATGATTCCATATGTAACCGCCATATCCTACCTGACCCTTCAATTTCATTTATCAGCACTAATTCTCCATATTGGGCATAAAATCCTCTTACATCAGCAAATATTTTAAGAATTCATTAGAAATTTCTTCCAATTTTTTTTCAGCTATGATAGGACCCATCCAGATCTCAAATGCTTTGACACCTTGGTAGAATAGCATCCCGGCTCCATTCACAACAATACAGCCGCTGCGTCTTGCTAAAGCCATCAGCTTTGTTTCAATCGGATTATAAATCACATCATAGATGATTTGCTCCGGTCTGAAAGAAAACCTTTCCTCCAACGGGCAGAAATCCGTATTCGGGTGCATACCTACCGATGTTGCATTTATGATAATATCACACTCTTCAAGTGCAAAATCGGATTCAGGTGACCCTGCGGCGGCCGCTGTTACTGTAGAAGCATCACATGTGTCAGTTTTCTTAACATGCAACTGCCTGCTCATGACTTTGTTTATTTTATCCGCAAGCATCTTGGCATTTGACAGCGTCCTATTAATTATGCATATCTTATCTGCACCTTCCAAAGC
>JAEYRF010000138.1 GCA_023409615.1 Bacillota bacterium
ATATTTAAGTCGGTTGTGAGTATCATTCTTGTATTTTCGGCAAACGCCTTCAGTCGTAAAACCATGGATGTCGGGATCATATCGAAATAGGAGGGAAGCACATGAGGAAGTCTTCGACCGGTGATATTGCATTTAATATATTTAACTATACTTTAATGATATTGATATCTGTTGTCACTCTCTATCCTTTTTTGAATGTCCTGGCAATTTCATTAAATAATTCAGTGGATACAGTTAAGGGTGGCATAACAATATTTCCAAGGGAATTTACATTGGTTAACTACACGCAGATTTTAAAAACTGATGCACTGACTACTTCCATCATAATATCTGTTCTCAGAACGGTGATAGGTACGGTCACAGGTATAATCTGCACAGGTATGGTCGCCTTCACAATAAGCAGGCGTGATTTTTTTGCAGCGAAATTTGTCACAATACTTTATGTAATAACTATGTATGTTAGCGGCGGACTGATCCCGGAATATATGCTCATCAGGAATCTTCATCTGACCAACAATTTTATGGTCTATATATTGCCGGGTTTGATCAGTGTTTTCAATGTTATTGTACTTCGCTCCTTCATTGATGGTCTGCCTTTTGAACTGCAGGAATCTGCCAAGCTGGATGGTGCAAATGATTTCGTTATTTTTTATAAAATCATTTTCCCTTTGTGTCTTCCTGCAATAGCTACATTATCGCTATTTATTGCAGTCGGGCAATGGAACTCATGGTTTGACACCTATCTGTATGCCGGCTCAAACAAAAATCTCACCACCTTACAGTTCGAATTACAGAAGATATTGCTAAGTTCGCAGTCTTCCGGCAGACAGGATATTTACGGATCATCTGATATGGTTGCTCAGAAACGTGTCTCTCCTGAGTCGATTAGAATGGCGATGACTATTATAGCAACAGTTCCGATTCTTTTGGTATATCCATTTGTACAGAAATATTTCATGAAGGGTCTGACCCTTGGTGCTGTTAAATCTTGATTCTCAGCGGGTTATTCCGTTGATTATAGAAAAATGAGGAGGTATTTACATGAAAAAGGTTCTCTATCTGATTATGGCAGTCATAATGCTGCTGTCTCTCGCCGTTGGCTGCGGAACAGCAAATGAACCAAAGGTTGACGTGACTCCACCGGCTAAAACTGATACTCCGGCCGTTGCCGAAACAACAGAGGTTGAAGAAGTATTGGAACCAATCACATTTACGATGTACAGTGTTGAAACTGACGCGTATCCCGACACCGATTTCAATAGCCCTGTGGCGAAAGAAATAACGGCAAAGACAGGCGTTACATTGAAGATCGAAAACGCAATCAGTTCTGATGCAGGTAAGCAAAAGCTTTCGCTTATGGCTGCCGCGGGTGACTATCCTGATCTTGTTTACGGAAAAGGCGACCTAAATATTCTTAAGAACGTCAATGCGGTTGTTAAAATGGACGAACTTATTGAGAAATTCGCACCAAACCTCAAGGCTTTCTATGGTGAAGACGACATCAAGAGGCTTCGCTGGAGCCTTGAAGATCCTGGTATTTACTACATAGGCGGCAAAGAAGTCGGTCAGGAAAATATGGAGCCTAATTCTGGCTTCCAGTTACAGTTGAGTGCTGTCAAAGAGCTTGGTTTTCCTAAGATCAGAACCCTTCAGGATTATGAAAATGTAATAAAAACTTATTACGAAGCACATCCAACGACACCTGATGGACAGAAGACTATTCCGCTATCTCTGCTTGCAGATGACTGGAGATTTATGATCAGCATATCCAATCCAGCTAACTTTGCAACAGGCAACAGTGATGACGGTGAATGGTATGTCAATCCTGAAACGCTTGAATGCGTAAGGCATTTGACCAGACCGGAAGTTAAGGAATATTTCAGATGGGTCAACCATATGAACGCAATAGGCCTTCTGGACAATGACAGCTTCGTGCAGAAGTATGATCAATACAAAGCAAAAATTGCTTCAGGCAGAGTTATCGGTCTTGTTGATGCACGCTGGGAAATTGACGAGCCTATAACGGCACTCAAGAAGGATGGGAAAGAGGATTTTGCATATGGCTATTTCCCTGTTACAGTGAACGAATCAGTCAAATATGCGGATTTCCAGAGCGCCGGTTATCTGGGTGGCTGGGGACTTGCAATTACGACAAACTGTGCAGATCCTGAAAGGGCAATGAAATTCTTTGACTGGATGTGTACTGAAGAAGCTCAGATCCTAACTCACTGGGGTGTTGAAGGCGAGCACTATACTGTTGAAAATGGGAAAAGAACTTTGAAACCTGAAATTCTTGAAATGAGAAATGCAGATCCTGCATGGCAGCAGACAACAGGAATCAAAAAGTACATGTACCCGTTCCCGACCTATGGTAACGCTGTTAAAGATTCTACCGGTCAATACTATGAAGCATTTGATACTCTTGAAGTAATCATTGAAAGACAGTCAGCTATTGAGAATGAAGTTCTCGCGGCATATGGCGTAAGGGCATGGAAAGAACTGTATCCACAGGCAAGTGATTTCCCTGTTAAGTCATACGGTGCAGCATGGCTGGTTAATATTGAAGATACTGAGTGGAAAGCAGCAGACGATAAGGTCCTGAAGCTTGGCTACAAGATGATTCCACAAGCAATATTGGCGGATCCGTCCAAGTTTGATGCGAAATGGGATGAATATCAGAAAGCACTAAAGGATGCAGGTCTTGATGAAGTAAGCGCGACATTCACTAAAGCTCTGCAGGACAGATCAGTTCTGTGGCAGTAATACCTGCGGCATCACTTGGCATGAAGTATATGATTTAAATTAAAAAATCAATAAAAGGCTATTGGCGTAAAATACCGATAGCCTTTTATTATTATGGCCAATTATATCATGATAAATCACAATTTATCATGATATAATAAAGGCATTAATAGAAGCTGTGGAACTGTGAGGTCAGAATAATGCGAATACTACATACATCCGACTGGCATCTTGGCAGAAGCCTTGATCAGGTCAGCCGTATCGATGAGCAGCGTGATTTTATTGATTATCTGTGCAAACTGGCTGATGAACAGGAGATTGAACTGTTACTCATTGCCGGTGATATATTTGATACCTATAATCCATCTGCAGCGGCAGAGGAGCTTTTCTACAGTGCGATTGACAGGCTGAACAACGGTGGAAAACGGGCAATAGTAGTAATTTCCGGCAATCATGACAACCCTGAAAGACTTTGCGCGGCAAGCCCGCTGGCGTCTAAACGTGGTATATTTCTTCTTGGTTATCCGGGCAGCTATGCGGGTGAATATAAAGACATCGATACAGTAACATTCGGTGGCGGTGCTGAGGATAATTGCGATAGAAATGAAGCGCAAAAGCTTGATGATGTTAGCATTGCAGACTCCGGACCAGGTTGGATGGAGTTATCTCTGCCGGACTGTGATCATACTGCGCTAATCATTACTATGCCCTATCCATCAGAATCCAGGTTAGAGGAGCTCTTGACTGTTGAGGCGGATGAAGCAGCACTGCAAAAGGCTTATTCGGATAAAATCGGAAGTATTTTTTCAACATTGGCAGAGAAATTTCGTGATGATACTGTAAATTTGATTATTGCACACCTTTTTTTACTGGGAGGTGCATCTTCTGAATCAGAGAGAACACTTCAGGTGGGTGGTGCTTTGACAGTCAATCCTGATGTAATCCCTGAAAAAACGCATTATACTGCATTGGGACACTTACATCGTCCCCAGGAGATCCGTGGTGCATCCTGCCCAACTTTCTATGCAGGCTCTCCGCTGGCATACAGCTTTTCTGAATCGGATTACAGCAAGGCAGTTATGATTATAGATGCAGTTCCCGGTGAAGAAGCCGTCGTTACACCTGTATACCTCGATTGTGGGAAGCCCTTGAGGAGATGGTTTGCAGATGAAGGCATTGGTCAGTCCATAAAGTGGTGCGAAGAGGGGAAGGATTCAAATGCCTGGGTCGACCTTGAAATTGCCACGGACAGGCCGTTCACGATTGAGGAGCAGAAAACGTTGAGGCAGCTGCATAGAGGGATTATCAATATTCGCCCGAGGATGAAAAACAATGCGGTTGAGAGCTTTGATCCCATGAGTCGTGAAGGTCGGAAAATTGATGAACTTTTCAAAGATTATTATAAATACCGGATGGGAGCAGAGATTCCGGATGAATTGATGAAAGCTTTTTTGGAAATTGTGAATGAGGATGAGGTGAACGCGGATGAGACCGAAGTTTCTTGAAATTGAAGGACTACAGAGCTTTACCGATACCCAGAGAATAGAATTTGATGCCTTGAGTGAAACCGGATTATTTGGTATATTCGGTCCTACCGGAAGCGGAAAATCCTCAATACTCGATGCGATTACCTTTGCATTGTATGGCAGAGTTAAGCGTGCGGAAGGCGGCACCCAGGGGATTATCAATTCCAGCTGTAATATAGCCAGGGTTTCCTTTACTTTTGAATTGTCCAGGGATGGGCAGCGCAAGACTTATCGGGCAGAGAGGGCCTACCAGCGGAAGAAAAATTCTCCTAATGCATGCGAACCTAAGATTACAAGGCTTATCGAGCTTACAAACGCAGGTGAAATTCCTTTGTGCGATAAGTCCATGGAGATGAGCTACTATATCAAGGATCTTTTAGGACTTGGCAACGATGACTTTACTCGTGCAGTTGTACTTCCACAGAATAGCTTTCAGGAATTTCTGCTGCTTAACAATTCAGAACGGCGTGGAATGCTTGAGAGAATCTTCTATCTTGAAGAATACGGGAAACAGCTTATGGATAAGCTTGGGCGTAAAATGGCCGGTTTGAGAAGCAAACTGGATGTTATGACAGGGGAATTGAAGGGTTATGCAGATGCAACGGATGAGGCACTCATCGAGTCTGAAAAGACAGCAGAAGCTGCAAATACTGAGAAGACAAGGGTCGAAAAGGCGCTAAAGCAGTTAGAAGCAAAATATAACGAGGCTAAAGAGGTTTGGAGCCTTGTCCAGGAACTGCAGGAATTCAGACGCAGGGAAGCGGAGCATACGGCCGTTAAAGCAGAAATAGATCAAAAGAGAATTCTGCTTGATAAGGCAATAAAGGCTGATAGCCTCATTGAGAAAATACGCAAGAACAAGGAACTGCAAAAAAATATCGGACGGACTAAGGTAGAGCTTGAGGATGCTGTTGCTGCATTTACCGGAGTTTCTTCCTCAGTACTTGCTGAAAAAGAGAAATATGAGAGTGCCAAGAGGGAAGCAGCCGATGAATCACCTAAACTTGTTGGACGAAGGACAAGGCTTGTTGATGCACTGGGAATAAAAGGTGAGATTGAGGGGCTCTCAGGCAGAATAACCGGACTTGAGGCGGATATTGCCAGGTTGAATGAGGGGATTGCCCAAAAGAGAAAGTTGATCAAAGAAGAAAATGACCGATTTGGACTGTATAGTAAGGATGTGGAAAGGCTTACACAAGAAATGGAGCCGATGAAAACCAATCCGGAATACAGGCAGCAGCTGCAGGAGGGTGTAAAACTCGAGAATGAAGCTGTTATGCTCAAGGGCAGTGTTAATGATCTTGAAGCAAGACAGAGCGGGATGATGAACTCTGCAAAAATTATAGAGCAGAGATTGGGAAGTATAAAAGAAGAGATTGAGGGATGTATTATTATCCAGGAATCACTGACTGCTGAAAATCAACTGCATCTGGCTTCCAAACCGGGTGATAAAAATGCTGTACTCAAGGCGGTGGAACGTATACATGCCGTAGATGGAACGTTTCAAGTGCTAAGACTGATGAAAAGTGAACTGGATCAGTTATTAACCAAATCTGAGATGCAGAAGGCGGAACTGGTTCAACTGGAGCAGAAGGCTGACTTACTGAAGGTGACAATGACCGAAGCCTCAGAAAATTACCGGCAGTGCAAGTTTGAATTTGAGAAGTCAGAAAAGGAACTGAACAGGAATTCGGCTTCAATACTTGCAAGAAACTTGAAAGATGGGGAACCATGCCCGGTCTGTGGCTCCAAAGAGCATCCCGTACCTGCTAATAATGCAGGAGAAATAGAATTATCTGTCTTTGAAAAGACAGTTGAAAATGCAGGGAAAATGTTTGCCGATGCAGAGGCAGCTCTTAAAGCAACAGAACATGAAAATCTTGTGGCTGGTGAGCAAGTTAAGACCGCTAGAAAGCAGTGTGAACAAACGGTAAGAGAGCTGGAACAGAAGACTCGGGAGTATGAAGAAGCA
The DNA here is from genome assembly GCA_023409615.1 of Bacillota bacterium. Lineage (GTDB taxonomy): Bacteria > Bacillota > Clostridia > Acetivibrionales > DTU013 > JAEYRF01. The sequence continues at coordinate 6,241 of JAEYRF010000138.1, forward strand.
AAACAAAAACTTCCTGATAAATTAAAAGAGCTCAATCTGGAACAGATATGTCATGAAATTGAGAATGCAAAATCAGCGTATAACGATAAATTGAGGGCTATTGAAGCCTGGGAGCTCAAACAGGATGAGAATAAAGAAAGCTTGCAAAAACTCATTGAGACGTTATCCCAAAAGCGTCTGATTGAAAATGGTATTGTTACAGAACTGAAGGTAAATAGTGAAAGTCTTGATCAGGTAGTGAGATCGGTAACCGAGGCTAGAAAATCTCTGAATGAGGCACAAGAGAAATACTCTGCATTTCTGGATCTTCATCATATTGATGACGTCAGTACAGAACTGAAGAGGATTGTACAGAATGACCGTTATTTGCAAACGCTGCAATTGGAGATTGAGAAGACCCGGGAAGCGTCTGTGAATGTAAGAACATTGCTTGATAATCTGAATGATGAACTTAGAGAATACAATGCCAATCATATCAGGCTTGACGCTGAACTAAACACATTGAAAGAGCAAAAGCAGGTAAGAATGGTCAAACTGAGAGAATTAGCAGGAGATGCAGATATAGAGGATGAAATTCGCAGTGTTGATGAGATACTTAAGAAGTATGCAGGACAGGAGGAAGAATTCACCCGGACACTGACAGCGCTCGAAAAACAATACAATGAATTGACAGGGCGGAAGTCAATGTTAGAAAATCAAATTCACATTTACTCAGAGAGCCTGGAGAAGGATGAGAACACCCTCAGGACAGAGCTTGCTGAAAAGGGATTTGTAAATTGCGACGAAGTGGAAAAATCTGAAATTTCGAAAGATGATCAGAGGGGTATGAAAGATAGTATCAGTGAATATGATCGGGTATTAGTGAACATCCAGGCCCAGTCATCATTACTGCAGAAGAAATTGAAAGACCGCTGCATAACAGAGGAAGAATGGGTCAGGATAGAAAGAGAATATGTGGAGTTGACTGCTTACAAGCAGGAATGTATTTCAAATAGTGAGGTCGCAAGGAACACGCTAGCTAATCTCAAAAAGAAGCATGAGACATGGCTTGAACTTGGAAGGAAATATAATGAGATGAGTCAAAGGATGGGCCTTTTTGAACAGATTCAAAAAACATTAAAGGCTGAACACCGGAAGGATAACAGCTTCATTGATTATATTGCAGAGGAGAGGCTGCGATATGTTGCAGCCAATGCATCACAAACGCTTGATGTGATGACGAAACACAGGTATGGATTGGAACTGGATGCGCAGGCTGGTTTCATCATAAGGGATCAGGCTAATGGGGGAGTGTACAGAATGGTTTCATCCCTTTCCGGAGGTGAGACTTTCCTTACTTCGCTGTCTCTTGCACTGGCACTGTCAGAGCAGATCCAGCTGAAGGGACAGAGCCCGCTGGAGTTTTTCTTTCTTGATGAAGGCTTTGGGACACTGGATCAGAATTTGCTCGATACCGTCATTGATTCGCTGGAACGACTGAGCAGTAAGGATCGGGTAATCGGACTGATTAGCCATGTCCCGGAATTGAAGAGCAGGATTGCCAGACGTCTTATCGTAGAACCTCCTTCAATACAGGGTGAAGGAAGCAGGATATCTGTTGAAAAAGCTTAGATTGCTCTACAGCATAATAAATCTTGAAAAAGCACATTATAAAAGCTTTACATGGTACAGCTCTGACGAGTAAATAAATCTGCGACGTTTTTCGAGATAATTATTACCAAAATTGTATAAATGTGATATAATGGAATGAGCGAAAGTCGCTAATATCAAC
>JAEYRF010000239.1 GCA_023409615.1 Bacillota bacterium
CCATTCACCTTTGGAATCTGTATATACACTTCTTCTTCACGTATATTTTCAGGCTTTAAAAAAAGGTAGCCATTTGGTTCCTCAACATCACAATCTATATATGTTGATGTTTTTGTTGCGGCAGCCAAATTTACTGATACCAACGTTTTTCCTGTGCCACCCTTGCCGCTTAGCACAGCGATTTTCATATTATTTGCCTCCGTGTCCGTGTAATCCGGCATGTATTTCATTTAGTAAAGGAAGTTTTCCGGCAATGAAGGCATCAATATTATTTTTAGCTGAAGCAGTTGTCGTTTTATATATTTCAATTTCAGCGGATTTAAGCACATTAGCTGCATTTTCGCCACATCGGGGAGTAAGTAAAGCGTCCACTTTATTATCAACGATTATTTGTGCTGCCTTAATTCCTGCTCCCCCTGCACTTGCTGAAGCGCTGTTGTCAAGGAATACACTTTTCTGGGTATCGGTATCATAAATCAGAAAATAGGGAGTGCGCCCAAAGGATATACACACGTTCGAGATCAAGCTTTTCTCATCTACCGGAATTGTTATCTTCATAAGAATCCTCCGTTCTATTTGTTTAAACTTTAAAGACACATAATAAGCTCAGTAACCTTTTCAGAATATATAATCAGTTACCTTGGTCCTCTCCATCTGTAAAGCATCTGCCGCGCCTATGCCTACGGCATCCACGACCACAGCCATTCCCAAAGTCGTCACAAAGCCTATATTCACCTCCCTCAATAAATAGGACATTTCCGTTAACTAACGACTCAGCTAATTTTTTTCTAGCCTCGTTATAAATGCCTTGAACGGTACTGCGAGCCACATTCATCTGCGTAGCACACTCTTCTTGTGTAAAGCCTTCCAAATCGATAAGTCTTATTGTTTCATACTCATCAACAGTCATGATCACATAGTTTTCTGCATCCGCAGATGTATCAAGAGGGCCAAATTTACTAATCTCGGGCAAACAGCAAACTTTTCTCCACTTCATCGGTCTAGGCATAATCTTTTACCCCCCATTCAAATCAGAAATAACAAGATCGTCCTCCGATTATCCCTGATACCCGTTATAGATTCTCTAATTGCTTTTTAATAACTTCGAGTCGGTTTTGCAGCATAGTTTTTTGCTCATTTTCCATCCCTTCTTGGCATATTATTCACCTCCTTCAGTTTGTGGCATATGCCATTTATATTTATTATACATCGTTTGTGGCATATGTCAATAACATAACTTTCTGTATTTTTGGGTCTTTGGAATAAAAAATATGTTATACTTAAGTTCACAAAAGGAGATCCGGCGTATGTATTATTTCACATATTTACCCGTATTTGATAAACTTACAAAATTACAACAGGAAATGCTTACAAGTTCAGCTTTTGTTCGTAAGTTTAACAAAAACGAAGTATTGTATAGCGCCTCGCAAAAATGCATGGGACTTATCCTTGTGTTGTCTGGTCAACTTCGTGCCTTTACCATATCCGATGACGGAAGAGAGATTACAATGTACCGCCTTTTTGAGCGTGATATTTGTCTCTTCTCCGCATCCTGCATAATGAACAGCATTCAGTTTGACATTACCGTTACAGCACAAAAGTACACCGAGGTTTTAGTGATTCCATCAGAAGTTTATAAAGAGATTATGGAGGTTTCCGCACCTCTTGCCAATTACACAAACGAAGTTATGGCAAGTAGATTTAGTGATGTAATGTGGCTGATTGAACAAGTTATGTGGAAAAGTCTTGACAAAAGACTTGCGGATTTTCTTTTGAACGAAGCCAACATCGAAGGCACGAACACACTCAAAATGACTCACGAAACTATCGGCAATCATTTAGGCAATCCAAGAGAAGTGGTAACACGAATGCTTAAGTATTTCGTGAATGAAGGACTTATCTCACTCTCCCGTGGAACTATAGAGATTATAGACAAGGACGGACTTCAAAGGATTATTAATTGATAATGCAAATCGTCCCTTTCAGTTTTCATCCATCCCGCAAGGAGTGAATTTGCTGTTTTACGCTTTATCGTTACAGACTGCATCATAGAACTGAAAGCCGCCAGCAAAGTTATAGGCATTAAAACCGTTACCAAAAAGGATTCATTTTGTCTTGCTATTAGGGCAACAAAAAACCCTGTAACCTTTGGGATTACAGGGAAAAAAAGCCTCCCTGCGGGAAGCTTTAAAAGGTAGATTATACCGCCTACGGCGGATAAAAAAAGCCTCCCTGCGGGAAGCTTTAAAAATGTAGCTTATACCGCCTTCGGCGGATAAGCTTTGGTGAGCCATTGCGGATTCGAACCGCAGACACCTTGATTAAAAGTCAAGTGCTCTGCCAACTGAGCTAATGGCCCGTATCATATGATATATACTGTGCGGTCGAGCCACACAAGTATATATCATACAGTAATAATCATATCTTTGTCAATCATCACAAACTTAATTTTTTTTGCGGTATATATCAGCCTCAAATCCAGCTGATTTCATTTTGCAATCACACAACAATAGTCTGCTCCCGGTCTTTTCCAACACCAATCATAGCAATCCGCACACCAACAAGCTCTTCTATACGCATTAGATATTTCTTCGCATTGGCCGGCAATTCTTCATATTTTCTGATGGAGGAAATGTCTTCCTCCCAGCCATCAAATTCCTCATAAACCGGTTCACATTGAGCGAGTTCTTTAAGGCTTGCAGGGAAATAACGGATTGTCTCTCCATTCCTGATATATGATGTGCAAAGCTTGATCTTATCAAGCTTGCCTATTGTATCAACGTGGTTGATCGCCAGACCTGTAAGCCCGTTTATACGCGCGGAATAACGAATCATAACCGTATCAAGCCATCCGCAGCGTCTGGGTCTCCCGGTCGTTGTACCATATTCCCATCCGAGTTCCCTGATTGTATCTCCGACTTTGTTGTTCTGCTCTGTCGGAAATGGCCCGGCACCTACTCTTGAGGTATACGCTTTTAAAATGCCATACACTTCATCAATATACTTCGGGCCTATTCCGGCCCCGGTACATACACCACCCGCTACAGGATTCGATGATGTGACGAATGGATAGGTTCCAAAATCCAGATCAAGGAAAGTTGCTTGTGCACCTTCAAATAATATGTTTTGATCTCTTTCCACAGCATCAGCAATGATGGCATTGACATCAGTTACATGACTTTTGAGCAATACGGCATATTGCCTATACTCTTCAATTATACTATCTGCGTCAAACCCTTTTCCGTTATAGACCTTCTCAATGATTTGATTTTTTATATTCAGATTTTCTCTCACCTTAGTAGCGAAAAGCTCCTCATCAACCAGGTCACACATACGTATCCCGCAACGTTCAGTTTTATCAGCATAAGCAGGCCCGATGCCTCTTTTGGTAGTACCAAGATTAGCGGAACCCCTCTGATTCTCCTGCAATTCATCCATCAGTCTGTGGTAGGGCATAATGACATGCGCCCTGTTACTGATCAGAAGCTTATCTGTGCTGATTCCCTTTTGTGAGAGATTCTCCATTTCTTTTAGCAAAACGGCAGGATCTATAACAACACCATTGCCAATGATACACGTTTTACCCTTGTGCAGTATACCGGAGGGTATCAGGTGCAAGGCATATTTGACACCATCTGCTACAATGGTATGGCCTGCATTATTTCCACCTGAAAATCTGACTACAATGTCGGAATCCTTTGCAAGCATGTCAATATACTTACCCTTGCCCTCATCACCCCATTGCGTACCAACAACTACTCTAACTGCCATATAAACTTTCTCCCATCCTACGCAGAAATAAAACTATTTTGATTCCTTTGCTTCCAGATAATCATTCAATTCCTTAACAATCTTGTCTACTTCTATACCATGAATTGCACAGGCATCTTCAAGGCTTTCTCCTGAGGATGACGGGCAGCCCAGGCAATGCATTCCAATGTTTAGCAATATTGGCACTGTTCCCCTATCCAGTTTTAGAATATCAGCAATAATCATGTCCTTAGTTACTTTTCCCATAATCAAATCCTCCTCATCCGAATAAATTCCAAATAATTATATACTATTATTTAATAAAAATATACCCTACTTTTGCTCATCCTATCAAAATATTGACCAATGAAAATTAATTAGAATACTATAATTCACAAGAAGTTTGAAATTTTTTCCGCCCGATTTCATACAGATCCGCTCCTGTTGAATCTATTACAACCGTTGCCGGGAAATTCATCACTGTCAGCTTTCTCAATGCTTCCGGCCCCAGTTCCGGGAAAGCTATGATTTCATCGGCTATTATACACTTTGAAAGAAGTGCACCGGCTCCCCCTGTTGCGCCAAAATAAACAGCGCCATATTGGATCATTGCATCAACGACCTGCCGGTTTCTGAGACCTTTCCCGATCATTCCGGTGAGACCCAATTCGATGAGCCGGGGTGCATATGCATCCATTCTACTGCTGGTGGTCGGGCCCACGGAGCCAATGACCCGACCGGGACCTGCCGGGCATGGACCGGCATAATATATAATCTGATTACGTATGTCGAACGGCAGCTCCTTCCCATCGTTCAATAATGCTATGAGCTTCTTGTGAGCAGCATCACGGGCAACATATATGATTCCGGTGAATTCAACCGGATTGCCTGCCTTCAATAATCTGGCCGAACTATTTGTAAAGGGAGTTTCGATTTTAATAATATCCGCCACGAGAATTCCTCCATGTCTATAAAACTCTGTTGTACAGAACCGTCCCCTTTTCTACGGAACAGTTTCTTCATTAAATGGTCTCCTCTTTAAGCTAGCCTCATTAAAGCACTGCATGCGCATGTCGGGTAACATGACAGCTCATGTTGAGAGCCACAGGCAGCCCTGCAATATGCGTTGGAAACACATCAATATTAACCGCCAGGGCAGTAAGTCTTCCGCCAAGGCCCGCGGGCCCGATTCCCAGACTATTCACACGCACAAGCATTTCTTCTTCTAATTTACGTAGATCTTCATCCGCATTACGCTGGTTTACAGGGCGCAGTAGAGCCTTCTTAGCAAGGATTGCGGCTTTTTCCATTGTGCCGCCGATTCCGACACCAACAATGACTGGAGGGCATGGATTTGGACCTGCCTTATCTACCATTTCCTCAATAAATGATTTTACACCCTCTACCCCGTCAGACGGTTTCAGCATCCTTACTCCGCTCATATTCTCACTGCCAAACCCTTTTGGTGCCAACGTTATCTTCAGACTGTCTCCATCAATAATATTATAATGGATTACTGCAGGCGTGTTATCGCCGGTATTGATTCTTTTAAGAGGATCCGATACTACAGATTTCCTTAGAAAACCCTTCTCATAACCTCTCCTGACACCTTCATTGATGGCAGACTCAAGGCTTCCCCCTACAATATGAACCTCTTGTCCAATATCAATGAAAACAACAGCCATCCCGGTATCCTGACATATTGCTATCCGCTCCTTTTCAGCGATTCTGGCGTTTTCAACAAGTTGTGTAAGCAATATACGCCCGGTCTCCGATTCCTCAGAGTTAACACCTTCTTCAAGAGCCTCCATAATATCACTATTCAAATCAAAGTTCGCACTCATACAAAGTTGTTCGATCACATCTGTAATAATTGAAGTACTAATCTCTTTCATCCTATCCTCCATTGGCGCTGTCAGCGCCGCTACGTAATCATAATAAATGAATAGTTCATTAATTGCAAGTTCATACAAAATTAACAAGTTGCATTAAGACTTTTATAAACTGTTTTGGTATAATATATTGGAAAGGTTCTTGAAATAAGGACATATGAAAAGAGGCTATTTTGTGGAAACTAAGAATATACTTGTTTGCGTAACACAGCAGAAAACAAGCGAGCGCTTGATAAATGAAGCTAATGAATTGTTGAAAAATTACAATGGCAAATTACATGTAATTAATGTAGTTAAAAATGATGTGAACTTTTTGGATAGCAAAACAGAATCTGAAGCAGAAGCTCTGGAGTATTTATTTAGCATTTCAAAAAGTATCGGAGCCAATTTGGCTGTCTTAAAATCTGATGATATCCCAGGAGCAATAGCGCAATATGCAGATGAAAATCATATACACTGCATTTTTCTTGGAAGATCACCTGTAAAGAATAAAGGAGACGCCTTCATGAAAGAGTTGGAAGTGGTGTTGAAAAAGGGAATAGAAATAAAAATTTTGTCGTAAAAAAAGATGTATAGTCTTAAATACAGATTTTATGTAGTACTAATAGACTAAATTGTTGTGAAAGGCTTGACTTGAAGCCACTTTCATTATAAAATAATGTCGAATTCCAAATTTAGGAGGTTGTATTAATGAACAAAACAGATTTAATCAATTCTATCGCCTCGAAATCCGGTTTGAACAAAAAGAACAGCGAAGCAGCACTCAATGCATTTATCGGTTCCGTTCAGGACGCTCTCAAGGGTGGGGACAAAGTTGTTTTAGTTGGTTTTGGTACATTCGAAGTTAGAAAAAGAGCAGCTCGCAAGGGCAGAAACCCACAAACCAAGAAAGAAATCACTATTCCTGCTTCCAAGGCTCCTGTGTTCAAAGCTGGTAAGGTTTTAAAGGATACAGTTAACAAGAAAAAATAAGGCTACTATAGCACAAGAAAGACTGCCATAAGGCAGTCTTTTTTGTGTCTTTTTTGTGCTATCATAATGATTTTACTTCTGTTCATTGTAGGTCATATGCATCATCTGCATTGTTTTCTCAGCGAGAAATCTGATAACAAGTGTGTTACCCGGGGTTTTCCCGGCATTTGAGAAAATTGTTGTAATTTTATCACTGTATTTATCACTTTTCGACTTTTTCCATGCACTGCTAATAGCGCATCGAATAGCTCTGTCAATATTTCTGGCAGTCATTTGATTTCTTTCGGCCAATATAGGATAGACACGCTTCGGTATGGAGTTTAATGCTGAAGGTTCGATTACTGAAAGTACTACAGCTTCTCTCAATATACGATAGCCTGCTAAATTGGGTGTTATACCTATACTTGTGATAATTCCGGTTACAACCTGTTCAATACTATTATCATCTGCTATGGGCGAAAGAGCTCCTCTGCCTTTTTGAACTGTATGCATATGTGATATTGAGTATGCCTTCCTTTCGTACAATTCCCTTATATGCAATGCAAGTACGTCCATATCGAAGGGTTTCATAACATAGTAATCTGCTCCCAGTTCAATGGCATTACGAACAATCGCATCTTTTCCAATTGCTGTCAGCACTATGAAAATAGGTCGTTTCACAACAGAGCTCTCAGACAATTTCTCCAAAACACCGATTCCATCAAGATTTGGCATAATTATATCCAGCACAACAACATCAGGAGCAAGTTCCGTAATCAATTTAACAGCTTCGACGCCATCATTTGCAATTCCTTTAACGACCATATCACCAGTATTATCGATGTATTCATTAAGCAATGTACAGAAATCCAAATTGTCGTCCACGATTAATACAGATATCAAATCATTCATTTATTATCTCCAGTACTATTTTATCGGGGGTTTTTGCAGCGCATTCCACAATCCGGTCTGCATACAATATATATAAAGGATCCCGTTCCTTATATAGCTGTCTAAATGTCTGCCCGTCTGCCCTGGCCAACTTTCTTCCGGGTTCCAGCCGCTGTTCCAATACCCCGGCATCCTGCTTCAGATAAACAATGATTCCTGCTCTTTTCAAATATTGCATAAGTTCGATGCTTTTCACAACCCCGCCACCTGTTGAAATAATGCAGTTGTGAAATTTCCTCGGTATAATAGCGGCATTTTGTATCTCAAGAAATCTTTCAGGCCCGTCCTGCTCAACAATATCTCTCAGAGGACGCCCGTCGCTTTCCCTTACCAGTTCATCCGTATCTATGAAAATCCGCCCGAGCTTTTTTGCCAGCAGAGCGCCAACAGTCGTCTTCCCGGCGCCTGGCATTCCAATTAGTATGATATTATCCCCCTGCCCGGTTTCCTCCTTCATAGCTTCTCCCATTCCGGGTCAATAACGGAATTGATTTTCCTATAGCCCTCAGACATGTATATCGCATCCATAAGGACGATCCTCATCATTGCTTCGCAAACCGGATAAAGCCTGGTACATATTGTCGGATCACTTCTTGATGCGAATATGTGATCCACGCTTTTTTGCTCTGTTATATCAACCGTAGACTGTTTCTGCAATATAGTCGATGTTGGCTTTGCAGCAACTCTAACCCGGATTTCCTCTCCGTTAGAGATCCCACCCAGCAGTCCCCCGGCACGATTGGTGAGAAAACGAACGCTATCGGTCTCCTTATCATAATATGGTGTATCATTTGCCTCGGAGCCAGTCATTCTGGCAAGTTCAAAGCCATCACCAAACTCAACCCCCTTTACGCCACCAATTGACATCATGGCCTGCGCAATGGTTGCACTGAGTTTGTCAAATACCGGCTCACCCAAACCTGCCGGTACACCTTCTGCTATAATCTCAACAACTCCCCCACATGAATCCTTTGCCGCCTTTACCTTTATCAGATCATCGATCATTTCTTTTGCTTTTTGAAGATCCGGACAATTCAATTCGTTTTTACGATAATTGGCCTTAGCCGCTTCATATGTTACAGGAGCCGCTTTTATGCCATGAGACTCGACAACATATGCAATTACATCGATACCCATCCTGTCGAGTATCAGCTTTGCTATGGCACCACCGGCGACTCTGGCCACCGTTTCTCTGGCTGATGCTCTGCCCGCTCCTGCCCAGTCATAATACCGGCCATACTTTTTATAGTAGGTATACGATGCCTGTCCCGGTCTGACCAAATCTCTGTTTTCTTTATGCTGACGGATGTGAACCTCATCAATATCACTGCTGGGTATTATCATACCAACAGGTGCGCCTGTGGACATATCATCCTCCATAACACCTGAATAAATAAAGACTCTATCCGCTTCCTTCCGTGGCGTACTGAGTTCGGATATCCCTGGTTTACGCTTGTCCAGTTCATTCTGGATGATTTCTGCGGTGATTTTCAATCCGGGAGGAACGCCATCAACAATGACCATCTGCCCGCCAAAAAGTTCCTTCGGTATGGCCGGATCTTTCCTGAATCCCCCCGAGTAAGACTCCCCGCATGTAGTTATACGAAACATTCTTCCAAATGTATTTCCAAACATGGTAACCCTCCAATATTTTCATGGACAAACACAGCTTTACTATAAGATTTAGCTTCATGAGCAATCACATTTCATGTGAGTTGATATAATTCATCTAGACTACCACAAATTCCCGCAGTTAAGCTTAAAGGCTTGGTTCTGAACCTTCTTCAATCAGCTCGATATTACCTCCGCACTCCCTTATAAGCTGCGGAAATGCAGGAAATGTCACATTCATTGCCTCCGCGGTTTCTATAATTGTCTCCCCACCTATATTCAACCCGGCCACCGCAAGAGCCATGACAATCCTGTGGTCATCATACCCGTTTACTCTGCATCCCCTCAGTTTACTGCTCCTGATAATCAATCCGTCAGGAATCTCCTCTATATCTGCACCCATCCTGCCTAATTCCTCGCACATCACGTGGATTCTGTCCGTTTCCTTCATTCTGGCCTGCGGCACATTGACAAGCCGCGTCTCGCCTTCGGCAAAGCATCCTGCAACAGCCATAGCCGGCAGAGCATCAGGTGTTGAATTCATATCTATTTCAATTCCCTTAAGTCCATTTCCCTTAATCATGATACCTTCTTCGGAATATTTAACAACAGCACCCATCTCCTGCAGATAATCCAATACTTTTTTATCCCCTTGCGTATCATATATGTCCAGATTTTTTAGAATAAATTCCCCGCCGGATATGGCTGCAAGAACCATAAAAAATGTTGCACTGGAGAAATCACCGGGAATGGAGATGTTGAAAGGCTTATACTTCTGTCCACCCTTTATATATACAGTTTTAAACCGGTCGTTTTCATATTCTATACCTTGATTGTTCAGCCACCACAAGGTCATCTCAGCATATGGAACCTCGTTGAGCCTGGTGATCACAATTTCCGAGTCCGCGTCCAGCAGGGGGGCATTGATCAATATGGCAGAAAGATATTGTGACGTAACAGCATCAAGCAGGGCCCTTCCGCCCTTCAACCGGCCTTTTACAACCACCGGCGCCATATCGTTGCCACGTGTGGAAAATACTTCACCGCCAAGTTCATTCATTGCAGTGATCAAAGACCCTAGCGGTCTTTTACGAATCTGATAGTCACCGGTAAAAACCGTACAACCGTCAATCAGTCCGGCAGTCATCATTGCAAAGCGGAGAGATGTGCCCGAATTACCCACATTTATAACATCCTCAGGTACTGAAGGTGAGCCGCCAAAGCCGTTCACAACAAAACGGTCACCACCATTTTCAAATCTGATTCCAAAGGATTGGCATACGTTTACTGCAGAAAGTGCATCTGATGAAAGCAGTGGGTTGGTAATGACGGACTGTCCACTTGCAAGGCTTGCAATAAAAAGAGCCCTGATTGTATGAGATTTAGACCCTGGAATCATGATACTGCCATGTGTCTCAGACTTTTTAACCTTTAAAAGCATATTTTCAACCCTTCCTACCATTCTACCGAATGCTGTTACTCAAATGAATGCTGCCGTTTAAACAGTGCTGCGTCAAAAAATGCTGCCGCTATAAATACAAAAATGCTTTCTCTCACTAGAAACTGCCATACATTAGTTATATATTAATATATGGCAGCATTATTAGTCAAACCTTTTTGTTCCAGCCATTACCCAAGCATAGAATACATTAGTTAATCAATGATGCCTCTTTACGTAATGCCGGTTCCTTTGTCATCAGCAGCGTGATGCTGAATAACAGTTCTTGGTGGCGGTGGGCCATAAAATTGGAAATAGTTGCACATAATCCTTCCATTGTAAAGCTTACGCTTTTTATCCGCTTTTCGCTTGAATAAAGCTTCAAATTGCGGATGTGACGTTATTATATAGAAGGACCATGTATCAAATTTCTTAAAAACAATCCCCATCTCTCTATAAAGCTTCTCAACCTCAGGCATCTCCCCCAGCCGCTCTCCGTATGGAGGGTTACCGACGATAAAGCCATATTTATATCTTGAACTGATGTCAGAGAGCGGCAGACGCTGAAGATGGATATCCTCAGCTACACCTGCCTGTGCCGCATGATAGCGGGCAAGGCTGATAACCTCTTCATCTATATCCGAGCCGTGTATTCTAAGGTCAGGGACCTTCTTTACCTTGTCAGCCGCTTCCTCTCTGGCTTTTTCCCAGAGCTCGGGAGGAGTTTGCGGCCAGCCTTCAGCAGAGAACTTTCGTTTAATGCCCGGCGCAATATTTCTCGCAATCAGAGCAGCTTCTATCGGGATTGTTCCGGATCCGCAAAAAGGATCTATCAGTGCTCTATCGGGTTTCCATCTACTTATCATGAGCATGGCAGCCGCCATTGTTTCCTTTAAAGGAGCACCTGAAACAAGTGTCCTGTAGCCGCGTTTATGCAATCCCATTCCTGTGGTGTCTATGGTCAGTGTCACCATATCCTTCAACAGACCGACCTCAATCCTGTATAATGGACCATTTTCTTCAAACCACTGTTTCTTATACTTCAGTTTCATTTTCTCAACTATTGCCTTCTTGACAATCGCCTGGCAATCCGGAATGCTTGCAAGCTTTGAATCGACTGATTTTCCATCCACAGGAAACTCTGCATTCTCCGGCAGCCAATCACCCCATGGCAGTGCTTTAGTACCCTCAAACAACTCGTCAAAGGTCAGCGCCTTGAACTCCCCTACTTTCACCAATATCCGTTCAGCACACCGCAGCCAGATATTCGTCCTGCATATTGCAAGTTCATCACCGGCAAAAGTAATTCTTCCGTTTTCAACCTGCCTGTCCATGTATCCGAGCCAATTAAGCTCCCTTGCCACAACTGCTTCAAGCCCGAATACGCATGTGGCAATTAAATGTATCTTTGACATTCGCTTCTCCTGTTTTAACTTCATAACTGATGAACGATAATCCAATAATAATATAATACACCAAAGCTTTCAACTGAATCCAAAAATATAAAATATATATATTATATAGATATTCATGTGCGGACATTTTTAAAATTGATTCACTGACATGAAAAGAGTATAATGGAAAGGAAGTTTTTTGTTGGAAATAGTAAGCAGATTTCTTGGAGGATACCATGAACGAGACAAAAATCAATATTTTTACACGGTTTTATTATAGTATTACAAGTTTTGATAAGTATAGATTATTTCTCAGGCAAGGCACGGGTAAAGCAGTGGTATATCTGCTGCTTCTGTCTACTCTCCTTTCTTTGGTGATTTTCATACCGGCAAGCATACAATATGACAAGATAATGGATAATTTCATTTCCAATTTTGACACTCTTGTACCTGATTTCACTCTGGCTAACGGCAGGCTGCAGGTCAACGGAGATATGCCAATCATTATAGATGAAGGTGTATACCCTATTGTAATAGACACATCTCCTGATGCAGAGCAAAATATTCTTGCGAAATACGACATTGTTATGCTGATCACCAGTGATAAAATGATCCAGAAAAATTATGTAGACAAGACAGTCACCAGCTTCGATGCATTTCAGGGAATGGAGCTGAAACGCGATAACATTGCTCAAACACTTCCTATTATGAAACCAATTGGAGTATTCATTTTCATTCTTTTGGGAATAGGTTTTGTATGCGGAAAATTTATTAGTGCACTTATCATCAGTTTGATCGGGCTTACCATCAATTCTGCTATGAAAACCAATCTTAGCTACAGGAGCTTGTTTAAAATCAGTATTTATTCAATGACTTTGCCGCTGTTGCTTTGTACTGTCCCCGGTCTGTTTTCCATACGAATACCATTCTTGTGGCTGATATTCTATGTGATTGCATCTGTTTTTGTTTATGGCGCCATTAAAAGCATACGAAAAGAGATCGATAAAGCATACAATTCTGATGACACGAATAATGATATAGTATAGCTTCGTTGCACAGGTTTAATTCAAATATGTTCTGGGCTATAAGCGCGGAAATACCCACATTCGGTTGATGGCAGGGTAATTTTGTGTTACACTTATAAAGTCAAAACTGCATCTTGGAAATAGCGTCTTTGTTACAGTTGCATTAATTTCCACACATCTTTAAATGATATGTCAGTCTTTTTAGTCTGAAAATAAACATCGAGGAGTGATAGATATAGATACATTGTTTTTTTTAATCATAAGCCGAGGCAAAGCTAATGTTGTATTACGTAAAGCAAAAGACTGCGGCGCGCAAGGGGGTACAATCTTCCTGGGCGAGGGAACGGTGCAAAACAAGCTCTCCGATAAGCTGGGTCTGACAGAGATGCACAAAGAAATTCTTATGATATCATCATCAAACGAGCTTTCCGATAAACTGCATGATACACTTAGCAAGGAATTTATGCTCTGCAGGAGGGACAAAGGAATAGCTTTTACGATCCCATTCAAGCGTTGGCCATTACAGCCATTTGGAGAGGAAAAAGCAAGTCCGCCTGACGATATCGACGCTCCATTCTTTTGTATAATAACCATTGTAGATAAGGGGCGTAGTAAAGATTGCATAAAATCGGCAAGGGCCGCGGGAGCAAGAGGTGGGACTCTTATCCATGGCCGTGGAGCCGGGATTCCGACAGATTTTTATTTCCCATTGGTTATAGAGCCGCAAAAAGATATTGTAATGATTATCACACCAAGAGACAAAGTTGCTATGATCAGGGAAAAGATATTTTTTGATCTGGAGCTTGGAAAAGCCGGAAACGGCATCATCTTTACTCTTCCTGTGAGCAGGGCAACCGGCCTGTTTGAAAGCAGACCTGAAGAGTGCAGGGAGGTGGCAAAATGACCCTGCTTATAGATAAAACAAAAGAGGTCGCCCGCACATTATTGCCGGTTGTAGTATTAGTATTGGCACTCTGCTTCACAATAGTAAAAGTCGAATCAGAAATAATCATACGTTTTCTTGTTGGCAGCGTAGTGCTACTTTTTGGACTGTCAATTTTCTTATGGGGTGTAGATTTATCTATGAACCCGATTGGCGAGCATATGTCCCGGGAAGTAGCCACTTCGAGATCGCCGCTAAATATTGCAGTCTTGAGTTTCTTTTTAGGCTTTCTCGTAACCGTTGCGGAGCCCGATCTACTTATCCTCGGCGCTCAGATAGAGGGAGCCTCGGGAGGTACTCTCAACGCATCAGTTATTGTATACCTGGTTTCAATGGGTGTTGGGGTTTTGATTTCATTAGGAGTTTTCAGGCTCCTGCGTGACAAACCGCCATACAATATATTCATGGCAATAACATATGGTATCCTTTTTGTATTGTCACTTTTTGTGTCAGAGGAATTTCTTGCAATTTCTTTTGACGCATCCGGTGCAACCACGGGCGCCCTTACGACTCCCTTTGTCCTTGCTATTTCGTTAGGGCTTTCAAAAGTAAAGGGCGGCAAAAGCTCGGAGGAAAATTCCTTCGGACTTGTCGGAGTAATGAGCGCCGGACCGATATTGGCTGTTATGCTTATGTCCATCATTTCCGGACAGAAAAACATCCAGGGAGACGTCGGAGAATATGCTATAGCAAAGGGTGTGTTCGGACCTATTATAAACGAGTTTCCTGGGATTTTCTTAGAATCTCTTATTGCACTTTTACCAATAGCAGTTTTGTTCTTTATATTTAATTTTAGGAAATTCAAATTAAACAAGGATGATATTTTGGGAATAATAAAGGGGCTTGCATTGACTCTTCTCGGACTTGCATTATTTCTTACAGCCGTAAACTCCGGTTTTATGGACATGGGTAGGATAATTGGCATGGAACTAGCAAAAATGAGTCATTGGGTATTGATAGGTGTAGCCTTCCTGATGGGTCTTATAGTTGTTCTCGTTGAACCGGCAGTACATGTTCTCGGAGAGCAGATCGAAGACGTCACCGGCGGGCATATACCTCTTAATTTAATTAGAATGACCCTTTCCGCAGGTGTCGGTATAGCAATTGCACTTTCAATGGTAAGGATAGTCGTTCCGGAGGTCAAACTATGGTATTTCCTTCTCCCTGGATTTGCCACAGCAATACTGCTTTCATTTAGAGCTGACCCGGTTTTTGTGGGAATTGCTTATGACGCAGGCGGAGTTGCTTCGGGGCCTATGGCGGCAACCTTTGTGCTTGCTTTCGCTCAAGGGGCAGCTACAGTTATTGACACCGCCAACGTGCTGGTGGACGGATTCGGCGTTATTGCAATGATAGCAATGGCTCCCGTTCTTTCTATAATGGTCCTTGGAGTTGTGTTTAGACATAAGAAAATCGTTGCATACCCTGCAATTGAAAAAAAGAGTACTATCACATCTCATTTGACAGAAGAGATCAACATACAGCACGACTGCATCATGGTGGTTGTAAACAGGGGGTTTGCTGAAAAAGTCGTTGAAGTAGCACGGGAATCAGGTGCTAAAGGTGCAACAGTCATACATGGCAGAGGCACAGATGGTCAGCATGAGGTTTTATTACCAATACTAAATATAGAATTGCAGCCTGAGAAAGAAATTGTATTGCTGATTACCGGTACTCATGTCAGCGAGGCAATTGCAAATAGTTTGCTCGGTGATATGCAGCTTGAACAGGATGGCGAAGCAGCGATTTTCATGTCTCCAACAGAGGCTATGCTAAAGAATATTCCCATTAAACCTGAGATCAGGGGCGCTGACTAGAGCCCTTAATGTTAATCAGCCCTGGTCATTGATTAGTACTGTGACGTTTCTCAAATTTGCACATTTTAAATATTCGTAACATTGGTTACCGAATTGTATGTGTATGTATACTACAATTTTGTTATAGAGATTGAAAAATAAAATTGTAGTAAGGAGAGATGGCTATGATAAGAAAAATAATAAAAATAGACGAGGAAAAATGCAATGGCTGCGGGCTCTGTATAAATGCATGTCATGAAGGAGCATTGCAAATAGTAGATGGAAAGGCAAAACTCATCTCTGATAGCTATTGTGATGGATTAGGCAACTGCCTCCCGGGATGTCCGACAGGTGCGATAATCATTGAGGAAAGAGAGGCCGATGAATTTGATGAAGCGGCGGTAAATGAACGTATGAAAAATAACGCTCCAATACCACAAAACACTCCTGCAATGCCGGCACAGCTGGCCTGCGGATGCCCGGGCTCACGTGCCCGCGTTATAAACAGAGGAGAGAGTGAAAAGCCGGCATCATCAAATGTACAGCCTCAGGCAGGCACAACTTCTGCCCCTGCAGAATCACAGCTTGGTCAATGGCCTTGCCAAATTAAGCTTGCACCTGTAAATGCACCATATTTTGATAATGCCCATCTGCTGGTTGCGGCAGATTGCACAGCCTTTGCGTATGCAAACATCCATAATGATTTTATGAAAGGCAAAATAACGCTAATCGGATGTCCAAAGCTTGATGAGGTGGACTACTCACAAAAACTTGCTCAAATCATCGCAAGCCATAATATAAAAAGCGTAACAGTCCTCCGTATGGAAGTCCCCTGCTGCGGCGGCATGGTCAATGCAGTAAAAAATGCATTGATTGCAAGCCAGAAAATGATTCCATGGAATATTGTTACGATCAGTACCGATGGTAAAATTATTGATATGTAGTATAGAACCGGAGATATAATTCATTTATAGATATATTTTTAAAGAACCCTTGATAGGATTTCTCGCCATCAAGGGTTCTTTACCATCTTAATGTGATCTATACCGGCTTCCACAAATGGATCACCCTCTATTCTAAAATTAAGGCTTTTGTAGAAGCTTACTGCTGACAGTTGAGCATTTACATATATTGAATGGATGCCTCTGTTTTCGGCGATTGAAATCAGCAGTTTACATACTCCTGCTCCAATTCCTGATCTGCGCATATTTTTTCTGACAGCTACCCTGCCTATTTTCGCACTATCTTCATTTAGCAGCATTCTGCCGCAGCCGGATGGAACGCTATCCACATAAGCCAAAACATGTATAGCAGCTTGATCCAATTCATCCATTTCCAGTTCTTCAGGTACACCCTGTTCATCAATAAAAACTTCCCGCCTGATCTCATGGACAAGATCCATTCCTGCTTTGTCCTTAACTACATAAATCTCAACCATAAATCGATAGTCCCTTTACTTTTCTTTATGATAAGTCAGAAGTGCAATTCGGGCATTTTGATGCTTCAATATGTATACCGGTCCGGCAGTAAGGGCATTCTTTTGTTGTCACAGGTGCAGGGGCCGGTTTTTTCTTAAATCGGTTAATCTGTTTGACAAAGATGAAAATAACAAAGGCTATGATAATAAAATCAATAATATTTGAGATGAAAAGGCCATAATTCAATGTCGGCGCAGCGGCTTCCTGTGCAATCTTTATGGTATCATAATTTTTCCCGTCCAAAGCGATAAACAGGTTATCAAAACTCTCATTACCGGTTATCAAGGTAATTACCGGCATAACAACATCATTGACAAGCGATGTAACAATTTTTCCGAAAGCTCCGCCAATAATTACACCGACTGCTAAATCAATGACATTACCCTTGACTGCAAATTCTTTGAATTCTTTAAAAAAAGACATACCCAATCCTCCCATCAATTTTTTGTTAATATCAAAATTTCCGGTATAAGACTTAACATCTCTGTGATATATAGAAATGTTTACTTATATAATATCACGTTTAATATGAGCTTTCTACAATCTATTTCCGGGCACTTACCTATTCCGAGTATTCGTGCAGCAGACTGTCCTTCAGATCCCATAATGGTTGAGATAAATCAACATAGTAGCTATGTGGATTTTTAAATCTCTTTACCTCATCCCAAAGTGTATCAACCTGTTTAAGGCAATAATCTCTTATCTCTTTGATATTGGGACTTTCATAAACGCACTTCCCTTTATCGAAAATCCGGGTCATCAGCTTCTTTACATAAAAATTCGAAACAGTCTTCCTTTTCCAGGTAAACTCCGGATCAAAAAGCACATATGGCATATTCTCATCTATGATCTCATTATTCAGTGTTATCACATCGGCAATTGCCTTTCCGCTATCTCTGCCAAAAAGCCTCCAGACTTGCTTATACCCGGGGTTTGTGATTTTACCGACATTCTCGCTGAGTTTGATCTTCGATATGATAGTGCCATTTTCCTCAATAGCGCTTAATTTGTAAACGCCGCCGAATACAGGCTCAGACCTCGAAGTGATGAGCCTCTCGCCGACACCAAAAAGATCGACTCTCGCTCCTTGAGCAAGAATATCGTGAATAATATATTCATCCAGTGAATTAGAGGCTACGATCGCACAATCCTCAAATCCGGCCTCATCCAGCATTTTTCTTGCTCTTATCGAAAGATAAGTGATATCTCCTGAATCGATCCTTATTCCCTTCGGTCTGAATCCCTTTGTCACAACCTCTTCATTGAATGCCCTGATTGCATTAGGGACACCTGACTTAAGTACATTATATGTGTCCACCAGTAAAGTACAATCAGAAGGATATGTTTTGGCATATGCCTTAAATGCTTCAAGCTCGTTTGCAAACATCTGGACCCAGCTATGTGCCATGGTCCCGAGCGCAGGTACACCGTAATCGCGATCAGCCATTGTACAGGAGGTTCCTGCGCACCCGCCGATGAATGCAGCCCTTGCTCCATTTACAGCTCCGTCATTCCCCTGTGCCCGTCTTGAACCAAACTCCATGATTGCCCTTCCCTCAGCCGATCGTACGATCCTGTTTGCCTTTGTCGCAATTAAACTCTGATGATTTATTGATAGTAACAGCATCGTCTCAATAAACTGCGCTTCAATGACCGGTCCTCTGACCGTTACTATCGGTTCCCCGGGAAATATCGGAGTTCCCTCAGGAATAGCCCACACATCACAAGTAAACTGAAAATTTCTCAGGTATTCAAGAAACTCCTCCGAAAATTGTCCTTTACCTCTTAAATATTCGATATCATGATCTTCAAATTTGATATTCTTTACATAATCAATGAACTGTTCGACTCCGGCCATAATTGCAAATCCGCCAGCATCCGGAACTCTTCGGAAGAACATATCAAAATAGGCGATTTTGTCCTTAAGACCATTTGATAAATATCCATTTGCCATTGTTATTTCATAGAAATCCGCCAGCATAGTTAAATTTAAGTCGTCCAAAGAAACACCCCCATAATCATGCTTATACTATGTGTGACACCAGCTCAACTCCATTGATTTGCATGTTGAATAGTGCGACTGCATTAAGAAGGTCCGCGTTGTGAAGCCCAAGATCATATGTGTCCACCACATTCAAAGGGACAATAATGCGCGATGGTTCATCTTTCATGTTAAACCAGGTCTTTAATGTCACTGCAAACTGCTGTATACAAATGTCCGTACAATCTCCCGCAATTATAAAATTCTTGATATGCCTGTTTTTTTCCAGCCACTGTTGAAAACTCTGCTCAAGAAATCCATTTGTTGAATTCTTAGGTATCAGAAGGTACCCATCGATTGCTTTTAGTTCATCAACAATTTCACTTTCATATGTACCGGACATACAATGTTTTGGATAAGAACCGAATTCCGGAGACGCTTCTGTGTGATTATCCGCGAACGCAAGCCTGGCAATTGAGAGTCTGTCACATTCCAGTGAAAGATCAGCAATAGCAGGTATCAAAGCCTCTATTCTGGAGCTCCGGAGCTCACCTTCTCTGGCAAAACCATTGATCATATCGATTATAACCAATACTGTCTCTCCCGGATTCAACTCATTAAAAGAAAGGTTGGGTAATTGCAAGATCATGTCATAAAGCTCTTCCAGTATAACTGCGCTTTTGTGCAGAAACTCGCTTTTTTCTGTCAATTTCATATGACCCTCCTTCAAATCATACTGATGAAGCAACCTGTCGGGATGCCTGTATTATGTAAAATGCAGATGATATTATGATACCCTCGCCTGCATTTTGTAATCATCCATAACAAAATGATTACCAATGTCGGTTACCAATTCGTCAACGATTATAAAGCCGAGCTTTTTATATATTTCAATAGATTTGGAATTGTGTTTGTTCACTGTCAGCCAGATATGATCCAAATTGTTAATCTTTGCAATAGAAATGGCCTTATCAAGCATAATCTTCGAAATGCCAAGGCCTCGCATGTTTTGTTGTACATAAAGTTTGCTCAGGAATAGTCCGCCGTTCTTGTAATCCGGCTTAACAGCACAATACGCAACCTGTATCTCTCCATCATATGCAATAAAATACCTGTACTCATTAGCTTCGATATCCTTGAGTATTTGATCAGCACTCTGGTATTTATCCAGCATGTATTCAACCTGAGTCCGTCCAATTATAGGAGTATAATGCTCCAGCCAAATACATCTGGCCAGAGCAGCCAGATCTTCTGCCTTCTGCTGTTCACCAGCCTTCAACTCAACAAGAATGATATTGCTCATTACTGCACCTCATTTATTTTCTAAACTTTGGGACAGTTCTCCACTTTTGAGCAAATTAATCCTGTCAAATTGGAAGAACCGTCCCCGTGTTCCTAAACCGCTTCCTCATCGTTGAGGAATTTGAACTGGGATGTATATAGGTTGTAATACTGGCCCTGAAGGCGGATGAGTTCCTCATGAGTGCCTGTTTCAACGATCCCGCCATCCTCAACAACCATGATCCTGTCGGCGTTTCTAATAGTGGATAGACGGTGGGCAATAACAAAGGAAGTCCTCCCCTGCAGCAGTTTTCTTATCCCTTGCTGTACAAGGCGCTCTGTATGCGTATCAATACTTGCTGTTGCTTCATCAAGTATCAGTATGCGAGGATTGGCCAGCAGTGTTCTGGCAAAAGCTATCAATTGCCTTTGTCCAGCCGACAGCCTGGTTCCTCTTTCATTTACGTCAGTATCATATCCCTTCTCGAACTTCATAATAAAGTCGTGAGCAGACACCGCTTTTGCTGCCGCAATGATTTCCTCATCTGTCGCATCCAGTTTACCATAGCGCAGATTCTCCTTTATCGTAGCCGAAAACAGGAATGTGTCCTGCGGCATCAAACCGATCTGTCCTCTGAGACTTTCTAATGACACATTGTTCAGATTTATCCCATCAATCATAACTTCTCCGGCCGTGACCTCATAGAACCTGCTTATCAGGTTTACAACAGTTGTTTTTCCTGCTCCTGTTGAGCCCACAAGTGCAATCGTCTGACCTTTTTTCACCTCAAAGCTTACATCCTTTAGAACCTGCTGTCCTTCATCATACCCGAAAGTAACGTTTTTGAAAGAAACGTCTCCTTGGATCTTCGGCATATCCGAGCAGTTAGGTCTGTCTTTAATATCAGGGTCGATGTCGAGTATTTCAAAAATACGCTCTGCACCTGACATATTAGTGACCAACTGATTGTAGAAGTTGCTGATGTTCATAATAGGCTGCCAGAACATTGATACATAGCTTGTGAACGCAACCAGTAAGCCCGGGGTAATCGTGCCCGTCTCAATCAGTGTAGCCCCAAGCCAGAAGACAAGAACC
>JAEYRF010000066.1 GCA_023409615.1 Bacillota bacterium
GAATTATATCAACAAGGCATAGAACAACACATAAAAGCTCTCCTGCTGTTTCCAGTTTACTTCAAGACGCTGGGATTGGCAAGTAATCCCTTCTTCAGGGAATTAGAATGAGGCAATTTTCTAACGAATTATGCTGGATTTTTATAAACCCCGTCGGAGACCAAGCGTAATGTTTTGGGTGTCTTTCTCATCCAATAGATTATATCATATGATGCAAAATAAAAATCGTTTCTATGATTGATTCCTCAATTCCTATAGAAACGATTTTGGTCGGAGTGACGTTGTAGGATTTACAGTGAAGCCCCGGTAAAATCAATGGTTTTTGGGCAGTCAAAAAGCAGTATTTACTAATAATTTTTCATTTCAGCCATCCTCTATACATTTAGGAATCCCTTGTTCTATTTGAGGAGCTAAATAAGTACATAGTGCCTCAATGTCCATTACACCAAGTTCGCCATCTTTTCGACTCCGGACAGAGAATGTATTATTAGCGGCCTCTCTGTCTCCGACTATTAAAATATAAGGAGTCTTTTCTAACTGAAAGCGTTTGATTTTATTTCTCATATTATCATCGTCGTTATTTAGTTTTACGTGGAAGCCTTGTTCCCGGAGCTTCTTGGACAGTAATCTGGCATAATTATTATGGCTTTCTTTGATGGGTACAATACCGAATTGTATAGGTGAAAACCAGAACGGAAAATCACCCTTATAATGTTCTATGAGAAGTGCCATAAATCTTTCCAAGCTACCGAACAATGCTCGGTGCACCATATACGGAGTATGCTGTTGTCCATCCTTTCCCATATAGAACATATTAAAGCGATTTGGCAGATTGAAATCGAATTGTATAGTGCTGCACTGCCATTCGCGGTTTAATGAATCGAAAAGCTTCAAATCAATTTTCGGTCCATAAAATGCCCCGCCGCCCTCATCTATTTTGTATTCAAGACCTGCCGATATTACCGCTTTTTTTAATACATCAGTCGCCATTTCCCAATCTTTGTCGTCACCTATAGATTTATTCTTCGGCCTTGTCGAAACATACGGCTGAAATCTTTGCAATCCGAAAGAACGCAAGATATAAAGTGAGAACTTGAGTGCGTTTTCCACTTCTTTTTCTACCTGCTCGGGTGTGCAAATTATGTGAGCATCATCCTGCGTAAAACCTCTGACTCTTGTCAAACCGCTTAGCGTTCCCGAAAGCTCATATCTGTATACTGTACCGTACTCAGCATACTTTATGGGCAATTCGCGGTATGAGTGTATGTCACTATTATAGATATTGATATGGAACGGGCAATTCATTGGCTTTAGATAATATTCATCGGAATCGATGACAATAGGACTATACATTGAATCTTTGTAAAAATCAAGGTGACCCGATGTTTTCCAAAGCTCAGCTTTACCGATGTGCGGCGTATATAGCCACTCGTAACCGTTTAGAATATGTGCTTTTTGGCCGAAGCTTTCAAGTACATACCTAAGCATTGCGCCCTTGGGATGCCATAAGATCAAACCTTGCCCAATGTCGGCCGAGCTTGAAAACAGCTTTAATTCATTTCCGAGCACCTTATGGTCGCGCTTTGCAGCTTCCGCGATAGCCAGTTTATATTCATCTAGTTCGGCGGCCGTTGCGAAAGCTAACACATAAATACGCTGCAGCATCCGGTTGTTGGAGTTACCATCCTCATAAACACCGGAGAAACTGCTCAGTTCATAAGCACAATCGATATCGGATGCTATAATATTTCGAGAGATTTTTAAAAAAGTCTCAGGATTAAGTGGAGAAATGCTATAATCACAAAAAAATCCCTCGGAGTTTTCTTTGAAATCAATACACTCCCCATTGCCATAATACTTCTTAACAGAATCAGACAGTCTGTCAGCTAACAACATTTTATAACTTACCATAAATTACATCTCCTTATATATTTTTTATATTTCTAAGGAAGATGATATGGTAAGCCGCTCCTCGGAATATTGAGATAATATTCCATTAATCATCGGAGCAAACACCTCCTTTCAAAAAAACAAACACCTTGCACACTTTTTATAGTGATGCAAGGTGTTTCATCTGATTCCTTGCAACCACACGACCATCGGGGCTAACCTTTGTCGTTGGTTGCAAAAACAACTAACTTCAAAAGTAGCCCTATCCGGTAATGGTGGTTTTGAAAACAACAATCAGCATAAAATCTACCCCTCAGTTTTTACCATTATACAAAACAACAATGTAATTTTCAACAGGTATTTAATACTTGTTACCAGTAAAAACAGTAAAAATCAGAAAAAATCATTTTTAACAGCACGATAGCAAAACAATCGAGTAGAAGGCGGTGATAAGCCTCCTTTCACCGGTTTGTGTGGTCCATCTTCGCTGGACGCGCCGAACTAACAAGCGGGCTTCCTTTACTGGAAACCCGCTATTTTCAACTGGTTGGAGCAGCGCTGCAGGATTTTAACAAAATCCCGGTAAAATTAACCTTTTACCGCGCCCACGACCAGACTCTTTTGAACCTGCTCGCTCAAGAGAATATATATCAGAATAGTCGGGAGTGTGGCAATTACAAGACCGGCTCCGATAGGGCCCCACTTCGTAGTGTACTGGCCTGACAACGACATTATTCCAACCGGCAGCGTCTTTAAATAATCATCATTTATGAAAGTATTTGCAAACATCAGCTCATTCCATGACGAAAGGTAGGTGAATATTGCAATTGTAGCCATTGCCGGCCTGATAAGCGGGAAAATGATATGGAAAAATATCCTGTATATATTACAGCCGTCAATACAGGCTGACTCTTCCAGCTCCCTCGGTATATTGGCAAGAAAACCCGAAAGAATGAATATCCCCATCGGCAGAGCAAAAGCAATATAGGGAATAATAAGAGCAAGATACGAATTGATAAGCTTCATATTCCTTAAAACGATAAACATCGGCAGAAGCGTAGCATGAATCGGAACCATCATACCAAGCAGCAGATATGTCAGCGTCAGCTTGCTCAGCTTCCATTTCATTCGCACGATCGCGTACCCGCAGGTGGAGAGCAGTATACTGGAGACTACTATAGTAATTGACGTGACAATGAGGCTGTTGAGAAAGTAGACAGCGACATTGCCGTTGGTCAGCGCCTCCATATAGTTGGATATCCTCCAGACATGGGGCAGCCCCATTATATTGTCGCTGAATATCTCATTATTATCCTTGAAGGAGAACAGAAGCAGCCAGACTAAAGGATACAGCTGTATTACAGTAAATGCACACAGAAATATGAAAAGTATCTTTTTACCGATTCCTTTTGTTTTCATTTTTATCACCGCCTGTTAATAAACAGTATCCTTACCAAACAGTTTTTGTATCAAACCCGTACACAGCAGGCATTCTGCTATGATGAATATGGCCATGGCACTACCGTATCCATATTGATAGCGTGTAAATATGGTTGTATACATAAGCGTAGTCGGAACCTCGCTTGCATGGAGCGGTCCTCCGTGAGTCACTACATAAATAAGATCAAATGCCTTGAACGATCCGATAACGGCAAAAACTACACAAACCTTAAGGATCGGTTTTATCAATGGTATGGTTATTCTCGAAGCGATAGTCAGTTCATTTGCTCCGTCGATGGTAGCCGCTTCGTAAAGTTCAGGTGAAATGGACTTTGCGGACGCGTACATCAGCAGCATATGATATCCGATATACTGCCACAGTATTGCTACAAACACAGCGCCCAAAGCAGTTTTTGTATTACCTATCCATTGATTCTGCAGGAACTTCAGTCCAATCTTACCAAGAACTGTATTGAGCAAGCCGTAATCTGAGTTGTAAATCTTCATCCAGAGCTGTCCTATGACAACTGTGGAAATGATAACCGGAATAAAATAAACGGTCCTGAAAAACTTGTCACCCTTGATTCCTCTGGACAGAATCAGTGCAAGGACCAGCGCTATGGGCAGCTGGATAAACACAGACAGCAATGCAAGGATCGATGAATTCTTAACAGATATCAAAAATCCATCGGTATTGTTTACAAACAGGTCTTTATAATTATTAACGGGCTCTCATTATCAAAGGTCGCCAGGGTCTTCTTCCTGAATCCGAGCTATCTCAGCAGGATGTTCAAAAAGGAGACTGGCGTCAGCTTTATAGACTATGTTACAAAGGTACGAATGGAAAAAGCGATGGCGCTGATAAAGGAGAAAGATATAAAAGCCTGGGAGGTTGCCGAAGCGGTCGGCATAACAAGTGTGAACTACTTTTACACCTGCTTCAAGAAGTTTTTCGGTATTTCGATCAGCGAGTACAAATCAATGGTTTGAAGGCACATCCGGCGATTGCCGAGTTGTTTTCCTCCTGAAATAAAAATAAAAAGTCCCAAGCCGAAGATTTCGACTTGGGACGAACCTTTCCCTTAGGAGAGCATGTATTGGGCTGTTATCAATTTCTACTTATGAGGCTTCAAATCAGGCTGCAATGCTTCCCCTGTCTTTACCAGTCTGCCTGTGATTTCGCCTGTTTTATCTTTACAATACTGAAGTTCAACCCGCTCACCATCCATCCCG
>JAEYRF010000088.1 GCA_023409615.1 Bacillota bacterium
TGTATTTAAAGTAAATACAACTATCAGCGGCGCATATATCTTTTCCAGCGGAAAGAATATGGGGGTATTCAAAGCAGTAGGGTTTCCCGAGGATGTAGGACGATTTTACCGTTTGGAAGATTATGAGGGGTATTGCTTTACAGCACATGGACGATATCCGACAAATACCCCCGGCTGGTGGGGCGGTGCACATCCCTTTGCACTGCTGGATTATTCAGTAGTTCACAATGGTGAGATATCTTCTTATGACGCAAATCGGAGAGCCATTGAAATGTATGGGTATAAGTGCACCTTACAAACCGATACCGAAGTCATTACCTATATGATAGATTATCTTCACAGAAAAAAGGAGCTTACTTTAAAGGAGATTTGTTCGGTGATTGCAGCACCGTTTTGGTCAACCATAGAAAACGAGTCGCCAAAGGAACGGGCAGAACACGAATTTTTAAGAAATGTTTTTGCTTCTCAGTTAATTACCGGACCGTTTTCCATACTTGTGGGTTTTGAGGGCGGCTTAATGGCCTTGAATGACAGATTAAAGCTTCGCAGCATGGTGATCGGTGAAAAGGATGATATGGTGTATATGGCAAGCGAAGAAGCTGCAATCAGGATCATTGCCAATGATCTGGACAGAGTATGGTCACCAAAGGGCGGCGAGGGAGTTATTGTCACATTAGAGAAAGGAAGAGATTAATGGCTGTTGATTATTTATATCCTGATTATGAGATTATAAGAAATGATAACCGCTGCATTTCCTGCCGTGTGTGTCAGAAGCAATGTGCCAACGAAGCACATGAATATTTGGAGGATGGCAATAAAATGGTATCGGATGATGCCAAATGTGTAAATTGCCACCGCTGTGTTTCTCTTTGTCCCACCAGAGCTTTGAAAATTGTGAAAACCGATCATACTTTTAAAGAGAATAGCAACTGGAGCGGCAAAGGCATAAAAGAAATATACAAGCAATCGAGCAGCGGAGGCGTTCTGCTTTCCAGCATGGGGAATCCGGAAAACTATCCCGTTTACTTTGACAAAATACTGCTTAACGCATCACAGGTTACAAATCCTTCCATTGATCCTTTGAGAGAGCCGATGGAAACCAAAGTTTTTTTGGGAGCAAAACCCGGCAAGATTGAGAGAGATTCGAAGGGCAATCTAAAGACAAATTTGCCGCCGCATATTGTGCTTTCCATGCCGGTTATGTTTTCTGCAATGAGCTACGGCTCCATCAGCTATAATGCACATGAAAGCCTCGCAAGAGCTGCTACGGAACTGGGTATTCTCTATAATACCGGTGAAGGCGGACTTCATGAGGACTTTTACAAGTATGGAAAAAATACTATAGTACAGGTGGCTTCCGGACGGTTTGGTGTTCACAAGGCTTACTTAAATAGCAGTGCTGCAATTGAGATAAAAATGGGGCAGGGCGCAAAACCCGGAATCGGAGGACATCTGCCCGGAACGAAAATAGTGGGAGATATCTCTAAAACGCGAATGATACCGGAAGGCTCAGACGCAATTTCTCCGGCCCCTCATCATGACATTTATTCTATTGAAGATTTGCGGCAGCTCGTCTATTCACTTAAGGAAGCAACCGGCTACACAAAGCCTGTCATTGTAAAGATTGCTGCTGTTCATAACGTATCTGCTATCGCAAGCGGCATCGCGCGCAGCGGCGCCGATATTATCGCCATTGACGGGTTTCGCGGAGGTACAGGTGCAGCCCCGACCCGCATACGTGATCACGTTGGCATCCCCATTGAACTGGCCCTGGCCAGTGTCGACAAACGACTGCGTGATGAGGGTATCCGTGATAATGTGTCTATTGTTATAGGAGGGAGTATTCGTTCCAGCGCAGACATTGTAAAGGCGATTGCCCTCGGAGCGGACAGCGTTTATATTGGAACTGCCGCATTACTTGCTTTGGGCTGTCATTTGTGCCGGACCTGTCAGACCGGTAAATGTAACTGGGGAATTGCTACCCAAAGGAAGGATCTTGTCAAGCGTTTAAACCCCAACATAGGGTATAAAAGACTTGTTAATCTGTTAACAGCATGGCAGCACGAGATCAAGGAAATGATGGGCGGCATGGGCATTAATTCTATTGAAAGTCTGAAGGGAAACCGACTGATGCTCCGTGGCGTCGGTTTGAACGAAAAAGAGCTTGAAATACTGGGTATCAAATATGCCGGAGAATAATGAGTATATGATGGTAGGTGAAATATGAAGAGAGTATATGTAAATGAAAAATGGTGCCTTGGATGTCACTTATGCGAATACCATTGTGCTTTTGCGTCAAGCAGCGAAAAAGATATGGCTAGAGCGTTAAAGGACATAAAAATCAACCCTGCAATAAAAATTGAGGAAATGAATGAAATAAGTTTTGCCGTTTCCTGTCGCCATTGTGATGTGCCTCTTTGCGTCAAGGGATGTATAACAGGTGCGCTGACAAAAGATAATGGCATTGTCAAAATCGACAAGGATAGGTGTATCAGCTGTTATACCTGCATTTTATCCTGTCCTTATGGAGCCGTCTCTACTTCAGAGGATGGAGCCGTGCAAAAGTGTGAGCTTTGTATAAAGTCGACAGGCGGTACACCCCAATGTGTCAAAGGCTGTCCAAATGGAGCGATTGTATTTGAGGAGAGAGGTGAGTAGCTTGAAATATGTTATTATCGGCAATTCGACAGCAGCTGTTGGTGCGGTGGAAGCGATACGAAAAAATGATAAGGATGGAAAGATAGTAATTATCAGCAATGAAAACCATCACACATATTCGAGACCATTGATCTCCTACCTGTTGTTGGGCAAAACAGATAAAGAAAAAATGAAATACAGGGGACCCGATTTCTACACGGATAATCAATGTGAACTTAAGTTGAATACAACTGCTCAGGGAATTGATGTCAGGCAAAAACAGGTCATCCTTGACGATGGTAACCGTGAAGATTATGACAAGCTATTGATTGCAACCGGATCTTCTCCATTCATTCCGCCTATACAGGGAGCGGACACTGTTAAAAATAAATTCACTTTTGCTTCCCTTGATGATGCCTTGGCTCTGGATCATGTAATCAATGAAAATACAAAGGTATTGATTGTCGGAGCAGGTCTTATAGGACTAAAATGTGCCGAGGGAATCAGTAAAAAGGCAGAAATTGTATGCATAGATTTATCAAACAGGGTTCTATCCAGTATTTTAGATGAGGAGAGCTCTGAAATGATCAAAAAGCACCTGGAAGATAATCATATGAAGATTTATCTTGGACGACAGATAACAGCATTAAACGAAAATTCAGCTATACTTGATGACCAGTCAGAAATCACCTTTGATGTACTCGTATTGGCTGTTGGTGTCCGGCCAAATATTTCTTTATTAAAGGACATCGGCGGCAAAACCAATAGGGGTATTCTTATTGATGAAAGGGGCAGGACCTCCATACCCGATATCTATGCTGCCGGTGACTGCTGTGAAAGTATGGATGCTTCCACAGGAGAAATGAAGGTAATGGCGCTGCTTCCGAATGCATATATGCAGGGAGAATGTGCGGGAATGAATATGTCGGGAGCAGATTATGTATTTGACAAGGCTATTCCAATGAATGCGATCGGTTTGTTTGGAAAGCACATAATAACTGCGGGAGCTTATGCGGGAGAAGTTTATGTTGAGGCTGACGGGGAAAACTATAAAAAATTGTTCTATTCCGACAACAAATTAAATGGATTTATCTTGATCGGGAATGTTGAAAAAGCTGGTATATACACCGCATTAGTAAGAGAGAAAACTCCTCTTGATACACTGGATTTTGATCTTATCTGCAAAAAGCCGGGTCTTATGGCTTTTAGCAAGGAAACACGGGCTAAAAAACTGGGAGGTGTTCATTGATGAATTTATCAGCGAATAAGTTAGGTTACCGGATGCTGAACGAAAAAATCCGCAATACGAATGAAGATGTTGTCATCAACGAGTGTTTCGGAGAACGCTTCATAGGCAGCGGTGCATCGGATAAAACCATTACCATAAACGGTACACCGGGCAACGCTCTCGGTGCATATCTTGACGGTACTACCATCATTGTTAACGGAAATGCACAGGACGCTGTGGGTGATACAATGAATGACGGTAAAATTATTATTAACGGGAATGCCGGAGATGCTCTGGGTTATGCAATGAGAGGCGGGAAAATTTTTGTTAAAGGCAGTGCCGGCTACCGTACAGGTATTCACATGAAAGAATATAAGGATAAAAGGCCTGTTATCGTAGTGGGAGAAAACGCAGGAAGTTTTTTGGGAGAATATCTTGCCGGTGGAATTATTATTGTCCTTGGTCTGGATCATGAGGATTTTCCCGCCGGAAGATTTACAGGAACAGGTATGCACGGTGGCGAAATATTCATCAGAAGCAGCAAAGCACCGAAAAACCTGCCAAAGCAGGTAAGCGTAAATAAAGCGGATGATTCTGATATCGATAGGATTATGGATATTTTATGTGAATTTTCTGAGGTATTTGGAATTCCGATGGAGAAAATAAGGGGTAAGACTTTTTATCGACTGACGCCAAATGCAAAAAATCCGTATAAGCAGCTTTATGTTGAAAATTAATTTCATCAGCCAAAGTATAATTATTGAGATTTTATAAAAATTATTAATGATTGGAATGGAGATGAAAAAGTGATAAAGTATATTTTTGTTACCGGAGGTGTCGTGTCAGGACTCGGTAAAGGAATTACTGCTGCAAGCCTTGGCCGTCTGCTAAAACAAAGAGGGTTGAAGGTAGCAGCGCAAAAGCTGGATCCGTATATGAATGTAGATCCCGGAACAATGAGTCCGTTCCAGCATGGTGAAGTATTTGTTACCGATGATGGTGCCGAGACGGATCTTGATTTAGGGCACTATGAACGTTTTATTGATGAAGATCTGACAAGGTTTTCAAATCTGACATCCGGAAAAGTTTATTGGAATGTGCTTAGCCGTGAACGCACAGGCGGATATTTAGGAGAAACGGTTCAAGTTATTCCTCATATCACCGGCGAAATTATAAGGTTTATCTATGACAGCGCTGAAAAAAGCGGTGCGGATGTTCTGATTACTGAAATCGGCGGTACTACCGGAGATATTGAAAGTCAGCCATTTTTAGAAGCAATTCGTCAGATTTCTCTTGTAAAAGGCCATGAAAACTGTCTATTTATCCATGTTACGTTGGTTCCATATCTTAAAGGCTCAAATGAGCATAAATCAAAACCTACTCAACATTCGGTAAAAGAACTCCGGTCTATGGGTATTTCTCCGGATATTATCATTGCTCGTGCCGATGAACCGCTTGATAACAGCATTAAGGCAAAAATTTCGATGTTCTGTAATGTGAAGTATGATTGCGTCATTGAAAACCTTACTTTGCCTTGTCTTTATGAGGCTCCGCTTATGCTGCATAACAGCGGCCTCGATATGGTTGTATGCAGGGAACTTAACCTGCAGACCGGCGAACCGGATCTGTGTGAGTGGAAACAAATGATCCAGAAAATAAATACGTGGCAAAATGAAGTCATTATCGCTATCGTGGGGAAATATGTAAAGCTCCACGACGCTTATTTATCTATAATAGAAAGCTTACACCATGCAGGATACGATGCAAGCACAAAAGTTGAAATAAGATGGGTGGAAAGCGAAGAATTAACAGAATCCAATGTTGCTGATAAATTAGACGGGATAAATGGAATAATTATTCCGGGTGGTTTCGGTGACAGAGGTATAGAAGGCAAAATAATCGCTTGCCAATATGCGAGAGAAAAAGATATCCCTTATTTAGGAATTTGTCTTGGAATGCAGATTGCAGTCATCGAATTTGCACGTAATGTTTGCGGGCTGGAGAAGGCTCATTCTGCTGAATTTAATGAGAAGTCACCTCATCGTGTCATTGATCTGATGGAAGAACAGATTGATATTACGGATAAAGGCGGAACTATGCGCTTGGGTGCTTATCCATGCAAGACAAGAGATAATAGTATGCTCCGGAAGTTATATGGTGAAAAACTAATCAGTGAGCGGCACAGGCATAGATTTGAATTTAACAATGCTTACAGAGAGATTTTTATCCAAAACGGATTGATCATCAGCGGAACCTCGCCGGACGACAGCCTGGTAGAAGCGGTTGAATTACCGGATCATCGCTTTTTTGTGGGCGTACAATATCACCCTGAGTTTAAAAGTCGTCCAAATAAGCCGCATCCTTTATTCCTGGGACTTGTAGAAGCTGCAGTTTCAAACGTTCACTTTTTTCATATATAGCATATATATATATTGAGTGAACAAAGGCGTTCTTCAGATAATGTATTATACATTATTTGGCGGCGCCTTTATTGTTTTACATCCCGTGAATGAGGTGTTTGTATGTGCGGAATAGCAGGTTTTTGTAATTACAGCATGGATTTTACTCAGGATAAAGGATTTTGGAATAATACCTTAATTAATATGAGAAAGTCTATCGCGCACCGTGGTAGTGATAATACAGGTGAATTCTTAAGAAAGCAAGTTGGGCTCTCCCATACCCGTCTATCCATAAGAGACTTATGTCTTGGTGCACAACCAATAGTCAGAAATATTAATGGAGTTGAATATGTAATTGTTTACAACGGAGAAATCTATAATACCGACGAGTTAATGCCGGAATTGAAAAAAGAGGGATATATTTTTGAAACAACAACCGACACGGAGGTTATTCTTTATGCCTACATTCACTTTGGGGTAAATTTTGTCAATAAGCTAAATGGCATTTTTGCCTTTGCAATATGGGATGGCGGACTTGAAAGTCTGACATTATATCGTGACCGTGTTGGTGTAAAACCATTATTCTATACGGTGAAAAATAATACTATTGTTTTTGGATCAGAAATCAAGACTCTTTTTTGCTTTCCTGAAATAACGCCTGAAATTGACATAAGAAGTTTTAGAGAGATTTTTGGTATTGGGCCGGCAAGGACATCTGGCAATGGCATCTTCGTCGGTATTAATGAAATAAAGCCCGGACAATTTGCCGTTTTTTCGAAAAAAGGTTTAGCCGCTGTACAATATTGGGAACTTGAGAGTCGTGTACATACTGACAGCTATCAACAAACCGTGGAAAAGGTATCATTTTTAGTACATGATTCCATTGAAAGACAGATGATTTCTGATGTTCCGATATGTAGCTTTTTATCCGGGGGAATAGACTCAAGCATTGTAACTGCTATAGCTTCCAATTTTTTAAATGAACATGGTACGCAGTTAAATACATTTTCATTTGATTTCAAGGATAACAACCTCTACTTCAGGTCAAATACCTTTCAGCCCGAGCGTGACAGACCGTTTGTTGATATAATGCTTTCGAAATACGACTTAAACCATACCTATCTTGAATGTGATGATAGTCTTTTATCAGGCTTACTTAATAAAGCTGTCGATGCAAAGGATTTACCGGGTATGACTGATATTGATGTATCGCTTTTATACTTTTGCTCACTGGTTAAAATTCATAATAAAGTTGCTTTAACAGGAGAATGTGCGGATGAAATTTTTGGTGGTTATCCATGGTTCTATAAGGATGAGCTTATGTGTGTAAACGGATTTCCGTGGTCAAATGATTTAAACACAAGAACATTACTATTATCTAATGATTTTGTGGAAGAGCTTCAGCTGAAGGATTATATTTTTGCAAGATATACCGATTCGCTTCAGGCAGTTCCTTATCTGGAAGGCGAGAACTCTGTTGAGAGCAGGCGTAGAGAAATAACGTATCTCAATATTAAATGGTTTATGCAGACCTTGCTTGACAGAATGGACAGAGCAAGCATGTATTCCGGACTTGAAGCAAGAGTGCCATTTGCCGACCATAGAATTATTGAATATGTATTTAATGTGCCATGGGATATGAAATACAGGGATGGTGTGGAAAAAGCACTTTTAAGGGAAGCATGTAAAAATCTATTGCCTGCCGAAATACTATTTCGTAAAAAAAGCCCATACCCCAAGACCTATAATCCTAATTATGAACGATTGCTTGCACAAATTTTTTCAAATATTATTGACAATCCCAATTCACCAATTATGTCATTTACCGATAAGAAAAAAGCACTTTCTTTTATGCAATCACCTGCTGAATATGGCAAGCCATGGTTCGGGCAGTTAATGGCAGCTCCACAGCTTATGGCCTATATGATCCAAGTCAATTACTGGTTGGAGAAATATTCTCCTTGACTACACTCTTGACCAAGAATGTGTAGAGTGGGTATAATATATAAAAGCGTTATAATTATCACCAAAACATGTATAATTTGACTTCTTCATCCAAAGGGAGAATGATATATTCCCAGTCGCGGTCAAGTCTGAGGGCAATGTGGATAGCGTTAGCCGGACAGCCATAATTCATAGTCCTACATTTCAAAGCAAGAAAAGTCGTGAAGGTTATTAGTGATAGTATTATGATTTAGTTGCAGTCAAGAAGGGGTGATGACATGAGTGCTTGGACAGAGGGCTTGCAAAACGCTATCGGATATATGGAAAAAAATCTAGCAGAGGATATTCAGATAGAGGATATAGCTGAAAAGGCATATGTATCAGAGTTTCATTTTCAGCGTATTTTTTCTGTGCTGTGTGGATTTAGCGTTGCAGAATATATTCGAAACAGAAGACTGGCTTTAGCGGCAAGAGAGCTGGCAGGCAGCAATGCAAAAGTGATTGATATTGCCATAAAATATGGCTATGATTCACCTGACAGCTTTACCAGAGCTTTTACAAGGTTTCATGGAATCACACCATCAGCTGCAAAGGAAAAAGGCGCACTGATTCGCGACTTTGCGCCGATTAAAATAATATTATCACTGGAGGGTGGAACTATGATGGATTATCGAATTGAAGAAAAAGCAGCATTTACAGTAATGGGAAGGAAAAGAAGCTTTAGTAATGAGAACGCTTATCAAGAGATACCAAAGTTCTGGAAAGAACATATGGCAGATGGAGGCAGTGAGATCGTTTGTGGGATGTTTGGACTTTGTATTGATTCTAACGGTTCGGATTTTGATTATCTGATAGCAGATAATTATCTGCCTTGGAAGGATATTCCGGACGGCTATGAGACAAGAACACTTCCTGCCGGGACATGGGCTGTATTTCCCTGCAAAATGAAGAATTTGCAGGATATAAATACGAAGATGTGGAAGGAATGGCTGCCAAACTGTAAGGACTATAAACTTGGTGGAAACTATAATATTGAATTGTACGCTCCTCCTTGTAAAGAGGATATTGCAGAGAGTTATTGTGAGTTATGGCTGCCAATTGAAAAGGCTTAGCATGAGAGGGTAAGGTTCTGCTGAACGCACTCACTTTGGATGTATCATTTCAAAGTGGGTGCGTTTTGCTGTTCATAAAGCATTTACTACTTACCGGTAATGGGATATGATTAAAATAACGGCCGGTCAAATTATGAAGCTGGTTTGACTACCCTATGTCCGATTATATTGATGTTGGGGGTAGCTGAATGAAGTTATTGAAGGAAATTGTAAGGAAAGGTACTGAAGAAATATGAACTTAACGATACGACCTGTAAGAAAAACGGATGTGGCTGATATACTTGCTATTTATTCACCATACATAACCGACACCGTCATTTCATTTGAAACAGACGTGCCATCAATAGAAGAATTTTCAAAAAGAATTGAAAATATTCAGAAACAATTCCCTTATATAGTTTGCGAGGCTGACGATAAAGTCGTTGGTTATGCTTATGCCTCAAAACATCGCGAACGGTCAGCATATAAATATAGTGTTGATGTTTCTGTTTATGTCGCCGCAGACTTTCATCACAAAGGTATTGGAAAAGCATTATACACGAGTTTGTTCGGATTGCTGGAAAAATATAATTATTTTAGTGCTTATGCAGGGATTACATTACCAAACGAAAAAAGCATAGGACTGCACAAATCGTTTGGATTTACAGAGGTGGGAATATACCATAATGTTGGGTATAAGTGTGGTAAATGGCTTGATGTAATATGGCTCGAAAAACAGCTGAAGGAATACAAGGCAATGGAGGATCGTTTATGAAAAATGCAGTAATAACAGGCAGTACACGCGGCATTGGTTTTTCAATGGCAAGGGAATTCCTGCTGGCCGGATGTAATGTTACACTTTCCGGCAGAGGTGAGGCCATGAAAGACGAAACTCTTAAAGAGTTGTCGCCTTTTGAGGGAAAATACATCTATATTCAATGCAATGTCCAGGAAAAAGCAAGTCTGCAAAATCTTTGGGATGCTTCTTTAAAACTCTGGGGCTCTATAGATATATGGATAAATAACGCGGGGCAAAACATGCCGCATACTTTTTCGTGGGAGACGGGTGAAGATTATACTGAAAATCTTATTAAGACCAATATTACCGGTATGATATATGGTTCTCAAGTTGCGTCGGCAGGAATGATAAAACAGGGACACGGTGCGATATACAGCATGGAGGGGTTAGGCTCCAACGACATGATACAGCTCAAGACGATCCTGTATGGCACCACAAAGCGCGCTTTAACGTACTTTATGAAAGGACTTGCCAAAGAACTGGCGGGTACAGGTGTTATAGCGGGGCGATTATCTCCCGGTATGATGCTTACTGATTTTATCACAAAAACACCTGACGGAGATCCGTCGGAAGCCATCTCTGACGAAAGGTTCAAAAAGCTGTTTAACATATTGGCAGACAAACCTGAAATAGTTGCTAAATTTTTCATACCTAAAATGCTCAGCAACACTAAAAATGATGTTCAGTTTGCCTGGCTGACGAACAGAAAAGCGGCATGGCGCTTTATGACTGCAGGTTTCCGCAGAGATAAGTTGATTTAGATAAGGTACAGCTGCAATGGTTCCTTGTATATATATTTTGATTTTATAAATCATTTACTACTTAGGAATAATAGGATATGATTTTAGTATAGAGATTCTGGAAGATTAAATAGATTTAAATGGAGAGTGACTGCAAATATGAATATGATTTTGTCAGAATATGTTTTTCTTGATACGTTAGTCAAATACCGAATAAATGAAGAGGGAAATGTAGGACTGGAAATTCTGCCTGCCGATTTAAAAGAAAAGGCAATAGATAGTAAAAAATACAACATTGACAGTCTCGTTCAAGCCTATGTCAGGGGAGATGATTTTTCCGGAGGATTTGCAAACGGTCATTCCATGAGAAATGCGCAATCAACCTTAATGCTGGTATATGACAGTCAAAATGCAGAATTCGTAAACTCCACACATATTATTACTACTACACTGAAGAATAAATGTGGACATGTTGCCAGACATATTCTTTCATACCGGGAAGGATTGAAGGCCTTCGAGGTAAAAACCGAATATTCAAATCAATCAGACAAGTCTGTAGATTTGGAAATGCTATCGAGTTTTTCCATTGGAGGGTTGACTCCCTTTATAGACGGTGAAGCACCTGAAAGCATGAGCGTCCACAGGATCCGAAGCTGTTGGAGCAATGAAGGAAGAGTTATAACAGAAACGGTTGAAGAACTGCAGCTTGAACCATCATGGTCCCGGCACGGAGTAAGATCCGAAAGATTTGGTCAGATCGGTTCTATGCCTGTAAGAAAATACTTCCCGTTTGCAGCAGTTGAAGATACAGTTACAGGTGTGGTTTGGGCGGCACAATTGGCATGCGCATCCTCCTGGCAGATGGAGATCTATAGGAGGGACGATGCTCTGTGCATATCGGGAGGACTTGCCGACTTTGATTTTGGACACTGGATGAAGACATTGATGCCGGGAGAGGAATTTGAAACACCTTCTGCTTATCTGACCGTAGGCTGCGGAAATCTTGATGAAGTTTCACAGAGACTCCTGACAATACATAAGGATAACTTTGATAAAATAAATAAATTCGATCGTCTTCCGGTTATCTTCAATGAGTTCTGCACCACCTGGGGTTATCCTTCCCATGAAAATATCATGAAGATCCTCAATATTATCAAGGGAAAAGAAGTTGACTATTTTGTGATAGATGCAGGCTGGAGTGCTGATGAGGTAAATGGCTGGGATACAACAGTCGGTGACTGGATCGTCAGTCCGCAATTATTCCCGATGGGGCTTCAGGAAACTGTGAGAATGATTAAAGAGGCAGGTATGTGGCCCGGAATCTGGTTTGAGTTCGAAAATTGCTGTTCTCAGGCTAAAGCATATGAGGATGAGAAGCATCTTCTGAAAAGAAACGGGAAGGTTATTACTTCGGGGGTCAGACGTTTCTGGGACATGGCAGATTCTTGGGTTGTCGATTATCTTAGTGAAAAAGTCATATCGATGCTCAGTAAATACGGATTCAATTACTTAAAGGTGGACTATAATGAATCGATCGGTGTAGGATGTGACGGATATGAGTCTCTCGGAGAAGGTTTGAGACAGAGAGTTTTTGCTACACAGGAATTCTTCAGGAAAATCAGGAGTGAAGTCCCCGGTATTGCTATTGAAAACTGTTCTTCAGGAGGTCATAGGCTTGAACCTTCTATGATGGCGCTGTGTGATATGGCTTCTTTTTCTGATGCGCATGAATGCAATGAGATCCCGATTATTGCTGCGAATCTCCATAGAGTTATTAATCCGTGCCAATCACAGATATGGGCTGTACTTCGAAAAGAGGACAGTAAAAAGAGAATTGCGTATTCAATTATTAATACTTACCTTGGTGTAATGTGTCTGTCAGGAGATGTTTATGATCTCAATCAGGAGCAGTGGGACTTGATAGATAAAGGTATCAGATTCTATCATTCCATATCAGATATAATTATGAACGGCATAACGAAGTTTTTTGGCTCGCGCTTCAGCAGCTACAGAAATCCGAAGGGCTGGCAGGGAATAGTCCGTGAGTCTGTCTCCGGAGAGGATATGTTGGTTTTAATTCATTCGTTCAATAGAGATTTTCCGGATGTAATAGAAATTCCTATTGATGGCAACTATGAAATTGTAGAAACGTATAGCGCTTTTGAAAATAGAATTTCTTTAGCTAATGGGTGCCTCTGTGTAAACATGAATGAAGTATTTGAGGCGGTAGCCATACATTTAAAAGTGCAAGGGAAGTGAAAGCATAATAAAGAACTTCTCATTTTGCAGGGAGACATATATGAGATTAAACAACTTTATTAGTTCAACAGGGCTCTGTTCCAGGAGACAGGCTGATGAATTAATAAAACAGGGGAAGGTAAAGATTAATGGCAATATTGCTTCAATTGGACTAACAGTATGTCCGGAGGATAAGGTTGAGGTAAATGGCAAACTGCTTGAGATAAAAAATAAACACATATATATCGCCTTAAATAAACCGACGGGTATTACTTGTACGACTGAGCGGCATGTAGCTGGGAATATCATTGATTTTGTAAATCATACCGAGCGGATTTTTCCAATAGGCAGACTGGATAAGGACTCTGAGGGGTTGATTCTTCTTACTAATGATGGAAGTATTGTTAATGAAGTTTTGGCGAGCAAAAATGAGCATGAGAAAGACTATATTGTTACTGTTAATAAAGCGATTACTCCTTCTTTTATTGATGGTATGTCGAAGGGTGTAAGAATTTATAATCCTGTTAAGAATGAATATACCATGACAAATGACTGTAAGATAGCGAAAATTGATTCAAGATCATTTAAAATCACTCTTTCTCAAGGACTAAATCGGCAAATCAGAAGGATGTGTAGTCATTTTGACTATAGGGTAGTAAAACTAAAGCGCATTCGCATTATGAATATTACATTAAAGAACTTACCGGTAGGTAAGTGGAGGTATTTGACAGAGGAAGAGGTAAAGAATTTATTGGCTATCAAGCCTCAGAAAATATAGACTAATTACTAATGATGGGGAGTTGTTAAGAATGAAAGTTTTATTATTATCATTGACAGCAGGGCAAGGTCATAATTCGACCAGCTTAGCTTTGGCAAGCTATCTTGAAACCCAGGGTGTTGATTGTACTGTACTGGATACATATAAATATTTGAGCAAGTTGATGGGTGACATAGTAGATGTTGGCTATACATCTCTGGCAAGGCATTCGCCGGAGTTGCATCTGCTTATGTATGACAGGGCGGAAAAGGATTCCTCCAATGAGAAAATACGAAAGACTTACTTACCTTACACAATTGCAGAAGCTTCAAAGAATAAAATGCAAAAGTACATCAATCTCAAAAAACCTGATGTTATTGTCTGTACACATATTTTCACTGCTATCATAATTACACAAATGAGACGGGATGGCATTCTAGACAGAAAAATCCCGGTTTTGGGCGTTGTAACTGATTTTACTCTGCATCCTTTTTGGGAAGATACAGTTATGGATTACTATGTATTAGCCAATGAACTGTTGATTTATGAAGCGCAAAGAAAGGGAATCAATTGCGATAAGCTATTACCTTTTGGCATCCCGGTCAAGGAAAAATTTTCTGAGGATATTCCAATATCAGAAGCACGGGCTCTTCTCCAACTGAATGATAAAATGACAATGCTGCTTATATCAAGCAGCGTTGGATTCGGAAGTATTCCTGAACTTTTATCTGATATTGACAAAGTTCCTATGGATTTTCAAACCGTTATTATCTGCGGGCGTAACAAGCGACTATCCAAAAAGATTAAGAGTACCCATTATACCAAGGACGTTATTGTTATAGATTATGTAGACAACATGGAACTTTATATGGATGCCGCAGATGTTATTATCACCAAGCCGGGCGGTTTGACGGCATCCGAAGCGTTGGCAAAGAGAAGACCTCTTATTATTACTGATCCGATCCCGGGTGTGGAAAACCGTAACACCTACTTCCTTATAAATAATAACCTGGCTGTTCATGCCGGAAAATATGCAAGAATTGATGATGTCATAATGCAACTTTTCTCACATCCTGAAAAGTTAAACCAAATTCGGCATGCTCAGGAGTTGTATGGCAAAAGGCACAGCGCGAAAGCTACAGGTGACTTTATTATTAATTTACACTAATATGCCAGTTCTCCTGAGGGAATAAGAGATATGAATCTGTCAGAATGTGAGGGTATGCTTAATGCTGGAATTGTTTAGAAAATTGCTGCCGATTTTGATACTGCTGTTAATTGGCTTTTTTGCAAAGCAGAAGAAGCTGTTCTCAGATTCCTTTATAGAGGGTCTGAAGGTGCTTATTATTAATATTGCATTGCCTGCAGTTTTGTTTGATGCTTTTTCGACGATGACACTACATGTATCTTATCTATTGCTTTTTGCAATAATCTTTACTTACTGCATACTGCTCTATGGACTTGGAATTGGATTACATAAGTTTTTCCCAAAGACTTTTGGACGGTTTTATACCAAAGGCTATATGACGGGATTTGAGTTCGGAATGATAGGGGTCGGCCTTTTTGGTGCTATATGGGGCATGGATAAAATGTGGGTCATCATGCTCATAGGATTCGGTCATGAATTATTCATATGGTTTTTCTATGTTCTACTGATATCGAGATCAACTGATAAGTCCTTTAGCCTTGCAGAAAATGCAAAACATTTCTTGAAGACACCTACTATAATTGCCATAGTCTTGGGTGTGGCAGCGAATCTTTCCGGAGTGCGTCAGCTGATGAATGAAAATGTCCTTGGCCAAAGCATTCTGGCTGTTATCGAATTTCTCAAGCCGCTGACTTCGCCGCTGATACTAATTGTTATCGGGTATACGATTGTATTTCGTCGGACGCATTTTCGAGAAACAGCAGCATATGCCTTGTCGCGTATTATAATGGTCCTGGGACTTGGCACACTTGTGTTGTTTGCAATAGAACACTTTATTCCCGGGCTGGATCCACTCTTTAGAACGGCTTTTTATGCGTTTATTTTATTACCGGCACCATATATTCTTCCCCTTTATATTAGAGACAAGGAAGAGTCTGCTTTTTTCACGCAACTACTTGTGTACTATACAGTCATATCATTCGTTGGCTACGGAATTCTGATCGGGCTGAGTTTGTAGATAAGTGGCTGGATGCTTAACCCTCCACTATAACACCAGGCTTTCGTTTGGTGTTATTCTTTTTATATCAAATAAAAGGA
Organism: Bacillota bacterium; assembly: GCA_023409615.1. Classification (GTDB taxonomy): domain Bacteria; phylum Bacillota; class Clostridia; order Acetivibrionales; family DTU013; genus JAEYRF01. Next base: position 16,079 of record JAEYRF010000088.1, read on the forward strand.
GGAGTGAATTTTGGAGGATGTAATCATTGTAAAGCATTTGTCAAAATCCTACGGTAAACTAAATGCTATTGATGATCTCAGCTTTACTGTAGGGAAAGGCGCTGTATTTGGCTTGCTTGGAGCAAATGGGGCAGGAAAGAGTACAACCATTGAATGCATTTTAGGCACAAAAAAAGCTGATAGCGGAGTTGTGTCAGTATTGGGAATGAACCCAACAATAAAACGTAAGGAGCTATTTGAGCAGGTGGGCGTGCAGTTCCAGGAGGCGCATTATCAAGAAAACATTAAAGTCGGTGAGTTATGTGAGGTAACCGCTTCGCTTTATGAAAAGCCCGAAGATTACAATCGACTGCTTTTAACCTTTGGTATTGCGGATAAGTGTGGCGCACTTGTGAATGAGCTTTCCGGCGGCCAAAAACAGCGCCTTTTTATTGTGCTTGCCTTAATTCCAAAGCCCAGTGTGGTGTTTTTGGACGAACTTACCACGGGTCTTGACTCAAGAGCCAGACGAGATGTTTGGCAGATACTCACAAGACTTAAAGCTGATGGTCTTACAATTTTGCTAACCTCACACTTTATGGATGAGGTAGAAATATTGTGTGATGAGATTTGCATTTTGAAAATGGGCAAACCGGTGTTTTATGGAACAGTTACTGAAGCAAATAATCAGAGCCCTTACGACAAATTCGAGGATACTTATCTTTGGTTTACAGATGAGAGGAGTGAAGATGATGAAAGCCTATAGAACTATACTAAAAACAGAGTTGATGTTGTCCCTCCGTGGCATGGATATGTTGATTTTTGCAATAATAATGCCTCTCGTTGTACTTATCATACTTGGCATCATTTATGAGAACAAGCCCGCATTTGATGGGGCAAACTATACATTTATCCAGCAATCCTTTGGTGCTTTGGCGAGCATTTCGATTTGCGCCGGTGGAGTTATGGGATTGCCTCTGGTCGTATCCGACTACAGAAGCAAGCAAATACTGAAAAGATTTAAAGTTACCCCCATAAGCCCTGTCACAATTCTGCTCGCAGAGGTTACAATTTATTTTATCTATTCACTAATGTCTTTGCTTACATTGCTTGTTGTGGCTATAGTATTCTTTGGTTTTGTAATGCAGGGCAGTATTCTGCAGTTTGTCCTTGGGTGGATATTAGTGATAGTTTCAATGTTCAGCATTGGTATGATGGTGGGGGGTATTGCCAAGAATTCTAAAACAGCAGGTATTATCGCAAGTATATTGTATTTTCCAATGCTGATTTTTTCGGGGGCAACACTTCCTTACGAAGTAATGCCAAAAGCAATGCAGAGACTTGCAGATATTTTACCATTGACGCAAGGAATTAAAATACTAAAATCCGCAACACTGCAACTACCAATGCATAGTATTCTACTGCCGATCATCGCAATGGTTGTAATCGCTATCATCTGTTCATTTGTGGCAATTAGGTTTTTCAAATGGGAATAGTGGTTATGTACTTTCTATTTAAAAAAATCTCAAATGGGAATATAATATTGTAAGAAACCTCGCACAAGTCAAAAGTCATTACTGGAGAATTTGATATGGCAGAACTGAAGTTCAGAAGAAAAGGATACTTATCACTGCTGATTTCATCTTTACATAATCTTTTAAGTGCACAGGAGATGCTAGCTTTTCGAAATATTAGGAAAGGCTATCTTAAATATTTTTTTGCCTTCCCTCTGGCAATGACTTTTATCAATATTCAGGATTATATTGTGGATGATGGCATCGGCTTATTTGGATTTGCTCATACCACTATCACGTTCCTTGCGTTTGCTCTCGGAGCTATAATAATGTTCGCTTTTTCAAATGAAAAGAACATATCTGCTTTATCAAAAATCTCTGCAATTATTACTGCTGTTGGATTTGTCCCCTGGCTTTTTCTTCCTGACGGTTACCTTTCGCTTGCGTGTGATGTGGTTTTTATGGCAGGAGTTGGCGGATGCTTATCCTGCAGCAGCTTTTCCTTTGTGTTTATGCTAAACAATGCCGAGCGGTTTTTTGGCAGCACGCTGATGTTGTTGCTTATTGATTTGGTAGAGTTAAGTGCTGAGTATATTTCAATCCCGACTATTATCCAGAAAATTTTCGCCCTGGTTGTGATTACTGCTATTTGCATTTGTATGTATTCAACAAAAAGCAAAGACTTTCATGGAGCAGGAAATAAGGCGGTCAGAAAATTTGATTTAAGTATCTGGCTTGTATTGTTCCTCTTTCTATCTTATTTTGCCATTCGAATAACAGGTTTTTATGCATCGGCGTTTCAGCACCCGCCAAATTCATTGCTTTGGGGTATACTTGCCTTTGCTTTGATCATTTGCTGTATTATACTTCAAGTAGTATTCAAACGAAGTGTGTGGACAATGTGCAATGTATTTTTTATCGCATCAATCATGAGCCATTTAATGTGGTATACAAAGCTTCCGGAGGCTGCCTATGTGTTTTCCGAGTTGAAGGAAGTCGGGTTATTGATAATATTTTACTTGGTTGGTTGTGTAACAAATAAATTCTGCGATTTCCGTATGCACAAGTACCTCACACTTCTGTGCATGTCAGTCATCGGTATTCTCTACATCGAGATTGATGTACTACATATGACAATGCCTACTGAATCTATTGCCGTTATCACAGCCTCGGTTTTATTTGTAGTGTTTCTGCTGCTTTCACCGGCATTCTCGCAACACCTGTTTTTTGCCAGTTGGTCAAAGGAATTTCGTCAGATAAACATGGCTCCCCTTGTTGATGGTACACTGCAAAGTCGAACGGCACAGCATAATCAAACTCCAAGTCTGGATGATACAAACTTATCACCGCGAGAAAAACAGGTTGTCCTGCTGCTTCTACAGGGAATGACACTCAGACAGGTTGCCCCGGAACTGGGACTTACTGTTTCTACTGTTTCAACTTATAGTAAGGCTATTTACAAGAAACTCGGAATAAATAGCCGTGCGGAGTTATTCATACTGTTTGGTCGCATGCAGTCGACCGAAGCAATCGAAATAATAGAGAAAGAATAAGTCAATAATAATTGTACATTTCACACCCTATCCCTATTTTGGGAGGGGGTGTTTTTTTCTAATTCCTAAAACAGGGATATTGCAGAACATAAATACCTGCGGCAAAATGGGCTATATAACGAGAAAGGGGGTATATCATGTGGTTGTTAAAATCAATCCTGCCATTCAGAGTTGATGATCCCATTCCTCCCGAAGGAATGAACGGCGATCAGGAAAAGCTGTGGCGAATATCATTGCTCACGGACGATGAGCATAAGGCATTCGAGTGGCTCCGGTTGGGATACACAGCCCGCTGGACAGCCGAGACGATGCTTCTTGATCGAAAGACTAACAAAAGGTTGTTTAGCTCCATCTATCGTAAGCTGTGCGTGGCAAATGATGCCGAGGTCAGCAGAGTTTACCGTAAGGTAAAGCTTACACCGGACGACCTGACCCCGGAGGATGAGCCTTTGCCGCCAAATGTTTAAACAGCACTTTGCACCGAACTGATTACTAATTACTGATTTCTAATTACTATGAAGAAACGAGGAAATTTTATTATGAAAAGAAGAATTATTTCTGTTTTTGTAACTCTGTTACTGTTGATTGCTATTTTCCCTGCCGGCACCTTTGCAGCAGAGATACCGACCTCATGGAAAGCACCCGGCTCACTGGTGGCGGATTATACGAGTGATGTAACGTATAGCACAAGTATTTATTTTTCCGTTGATTCAAAGCTGTTGGATTTTATTGATGAAGACCTGACAGATTACGATGCGCTTGGCATCGATAGTGTCGGACACACCGCACAAATCGACTGGAAATTAAATGACGGCAACTGGCATTACACAAAGGACTGGGATAATCTTAGCGGAGAATATTCTTTTGATTCCGGTATTTATGACAATACTGGATATTTGGATGGTGAAACAACACAGGAGGTAATGATTTTTGATCTTCGAAATGGAGACAGTGAAGAAACGCAACTGCAAACCATATTGGGGAGCGCAATGGTACGTGGTATTGATGAATATGGTTATGACAACAGTTTAGACCTGAAAAATAATACATTTTATTTTAGGGTAAGATTGATGGTGGATTACAATGTAACTGATTCTGGAGAAAGCGGGTTCATCTTATCACCGTGGTCAGAGACTCTGGCTTATGGGAAAAATGCAATAACACTTGCTAAGCCTACTTATCTTGAGACGCCGGCCATTTCAAATCCAGTCATTGGAAAGAACAATGACGGTTCGCCTAATGTTACTTTCACTGTAATTACTCCAAAACAGGTTCAAGACGCAAATAACTATATACAGGCAAAGGATGCAGATAGTATCGAAGTACAGCACCAGATCAATATAAATGGTACCGGTTGGATTGAAGGGGAGGCTGGTGTATGGTGGCTTTCAGGGGAAACCCGCAGTATCAGTGTACCGACAACGTATGACAATGGGAAGGTTGTCGAGGTAGATAAAGCATACATTCAGGTTCGCATGCGTTATGCCTATGACGGCAGTGCCAATGTCGGAGCCATGACGTCCGAATGGTCAAATGTTGTTTCGGTTAACACTCCTACATGGAGTAACGCCAGCACATGGGCAAAAACAGAATTGCAGAATGCATCTGATTTGGGTCTTTTACCTGCCATCCTCAAGGGTGCTGATATGACAAAGCCCATCACTCGAGAGGAATTCTGCGAGCTTGCGGTATTGCTTTATGAGAAAACAAAAGGTGAGTCCGCTGTAGCGGTATCCCCTAACCCATTTACCGACACTAAAAATGTGCAAATTTTGAAGGCGGCTAAATTGGGAATTACTACAGGCACATCGACAACCACTTTTTCTCCTAATGTACTGATCAACAGAGAGCAATGTGCCGCTATGCTGTTCAGAGCAATCAAGGCCATTGCGCCAGACGTCGATTACAGTATCGCGGGAATCAAGGACTTCCCGGATCAGAAGTATATTTCGTCCTGGGCAGTTGAAGCGACCAAGTACATGTCAAAGCTAGGCATTATTAAAGGCGTCGACGCGGCCGGTAATTTTGCGCCGAAAGCCACTACTACGGCTCAGACAGCGGCAAGCTACGGTATGGCCACCCGTGAGGCAGCTATAGCAATGACAGTAAGGACCTATGAAAAAATGAAGTAATAATTTGTGGTGGAGATATTAAGACATATGTCATTTGTTAAGATTTAAAAAATGCAGGTAAAAGTTATAAAAGAATTGGCAGTACGTTTTGTGCTGGCATGTGTAGTGGTTGGCGTACTGATACTGTCAGGCTGCGGCTCATCTCAGAAAACATGGGAAAGCGGGAAGCCGGGTGCTGCACAGACAGAAAGCGAGAAACCAGATATTGAACGGCTCGATAAGGATAAGCCAGGTGATGTAAAGCCTGGTAAGGATGCATCGGATGAAACCCTTGCATCCGGTCCTTATTGGACTATTGAGGTATCGGATACGAAAAATTTTACTTATGCGATTCCGGGTGGTAAAGATGGGTCTATTGATATGACTGCTACACTTTACTTTATAGCCTGGAAGCAGGGCGGTACGGAGATGTTCGGACAATATGAGGGGCGGGCGCTGGCTGATTTTGACGGGGACGGTAAGTATGAAATTGCCGGTGAAGAGGGATCAGATAACTAAAAACGGAAATGAAGCCCCTCAAAAAATGTGCAAAAATGCAAGTTCTGGGCAGATATTTGCTCGATTTTCAGTTATTTAGCTCAATAATTCAGCCAAATTTTGAATTATGTGAACCTTTTATACAATAAATACAAATTTTACTCAAATTTTACTCAGATTTTTGCCCAAAAGTAGGAATTTTGCTCATTGTGATGAAAATCCTCGTACGGGTTGATGTGTTGAAATCCTGTTGGAATGTGGGCGGCTGGATTGCCAATCAGTGTGCAGGTTGTGGGGAGAACTGGTGGGATTATAAGCTGTTGGATGTTTGTGAAAGGTTGGAGGCTGTCCTAACCCTGGCGATCAATTGACCGCGATCAACATTATTATGATGGTAGGCTGAAATCAATTGCAGACTAGCAGTATGTGGTATATAATATTTAAGTATTATATGCAATAGAAACATACGACACATCTATATTGGAAGGGAAGACAACATGTTTAAGGTCTTTCTTGTCGAAGATGAAATCGTGGTGCGAGAAGGCATTCGCAAGAACATTCCTTGGGATGCTTGTGGCTTTGTTTATTCCGGCGATGCTCCGGACGGAGAACTGGCTCTGCCCTTGATTCGCCAGATACAACCCGATCTTCTGATTACTGATATTAAAATGCCGTTTATGGACGGACTGGCACTTATTGAGCTGGTGCGGATGGAATTGCCGAGGACAAAAATCATCATTATCAGCGGGCATGATGACTTTTCCTATGCACAACAGGCTTTGAGCATGGGAGTGGAGCAATATCTGCTGAAGCCGATTGTAAAGGCAAAGATGGTGGAGATTCTGACTGTTCTACACAAAAAAATGGAAGCTGAACAGCAGCAGCAAGAATACCTGGCAAGGTTTCAACGGGAAGTTCAGGAGTACGAAACATTTGCACGCAGGAGATTTTTTGAGCAAATTGTCACCGGCGGCCTTAGTGTACTAGAAATATCCGAAACCGCGAAGTCTTTGAACATTGATGTGAATGCTCCATTATATAATATTGTACTATTTTCTTTGAACAATGCCGGATATGATGGCAGCACACCGCAGGGTTATATGGATGCATTGGCGGCGATTCAGGACAAGTTTAGACAGTATATCGCCGACCATCCGGAACTGATTATGTTTATATGGAACGTCACGACTTATGCTGTTTTAGTAAAGGGCGGGAAGGACGATATCACAAGGAACACTGACGATTGTATCAAGAATATACAGAGCTGCTGTTCTATGGCTGATAGTGATATTAACTGGTATGTTGCATACGGTACGCCGGTTTCACGGCTTGGCTCCATTCCGACCTGTTTTGCGGAGGCGAACCGCGTTTTATCTTATCGTTATCTTTGCCCTGATGAGCATATCCTGTCTGAGACGAGCATTAGTAATTACCAAAAAAAGGGACATAGAGCAGCGGATGCTGATACAAGGGGAATTGATCAAGAATGTATTTATAATTTCTTAGGCAATGGTGCGGTAGACGAAATCGATCGATTTATAGATCAACTGCTTCAAAGTGCTCAGGGTGAGAATGTTTCTCTGCCATTGTTCTGCAGATATCTGACTATGACAGTTTACTTCGCGGCGGTAGAGTACCTTGATTCGATCGGTTGCCGTGCAGATAGCTTATCATCGCTGGAACTTCGTCAAAATGACAGTGTGTCGACGCCGGAGGAAGCACGGCAGTATATACGCCAGGTTATGGGGCAGGTTATTGAGCTGCGTGACCGCGAAAGTAAAAGGCAGCAAAGTGACCTGATGAATCAAGCATTTGAGTTCATTGCAGGACATTATAGAGAAGAGTCAATGTCGCTGGATAGAGTGGCGAAAGAAGTGAACATAAGCCCTAATTACTTTTCATCAATATTTAGCCAGGAAGTCGGGCTGACCTTCATAGAATACCTCACAGCTAAACGAATAGAAGAGGCGAAGTATATGCTCCGCCAAACGGATAAACGTTCCGGCGAGATTGCGTTCGCAGTCGGGTATAAGGATCCGCACTACTTCAGCTTCGTGTTCAAGAAAGTTACAGGTTGCACGCCTAGCGAATATCGCAAAGGAGACAAGATGTGAATATAAATTTCCCGTGGAAAGCGAAAAATGCGAAAATCACCATGCAGAGCAAGCTCTGGAATATGATTTTGATTGTCGCGTTTCCGCTGATGATTGTCATCATACTGATCACGTCCATCGGAATAGGCTATGCGCTGCAGTATAATGCAATCCTTAACAATGTTACGACAGCTTCGGATTTCAACCAGAATTTTAAGGATGATGTCGATCTGAAAATGTATTATTACGTTATCGACAGCCAATATTCTGATGGTCTGCCTGTCAAGGAGGTACAGACAGCGGAGACGATAGCGCGCAAGCTGATTGATACGACGACGGAAAAGGACAGCCTTCGCGCCATCAGCAGCGTGCTGAATCTATGCCATAACATTGAGGATAAGATCAATGAGATTGCGGAAACGAAGGAGTACAATTCCCGTGAATACCAACTGGAAAACAACATCTATATATTGACGGATCTGATTCAGGAGTACATGTATACCTACCTGTACTATGAGGCAGTACATTTGGATGCTCTGCAGACAACCATGATCAGAAATATGATTGTACTGATGGGTGTCGTTCTTATTTTATCGCTTGTGCTGCTGTATTTCCTTTTGAAAAAGTCGAGAACACTAAGCAGTAGGATCGTTGATCCTATTGACAGGATTTGCGAGCGCTTAGAAGCTATCGGAAAAGGCAGCCTGCTTGTTTGTGAGCCGATTCAGGCCGATGTGGAGGAAGTTCAGATTCTTACGGACGGTATAGAAAGCATGGTCGGGCATCTGAAGCGGCAGATCGATAAGAACAGTGAACAGGAAAAACAGCGCCGTCGCACTGAATTGGCATTACTGCAGGCGCAGATCAATCCGCATTTTCTTTATAACACTCTTGATGCAATTATATGGCTGATAGAGTCCGGTGATATGACCGAGTCTGTCACGATGGTCAGCAGCTTATCTAATTATTTCCGCTTTTCCTTGAGCCGAGGTAAGAATGTCATCACGCTTGAGGAGGAGGAACAGCACATTAGAAGCTATTTGGAAATACAGCAGGTACGGTATCGGGACCTGATGGAATACGAGATTGATATTCAGGATCAGTTGAAATATTTCATTCTGCCGAAGCTCACCCTGCAACCGCTTGTAGAAAACGCGCTCTATCACGGAATTAAAAACAGACGCCGGAAAGGCTTCATTCGCGTGACTGGTAGAGCGCAGAATGATAATATGATCCTGGAAGTAGAGGACGACGGTCCCGGTATGACAGAGGGGCGCCTGGCTGAGGTGCGTGCGTACCTGGCGGATGGCGGGCATGAAGGGTTTGGACTTAGGACTGTGCACCAGAGGATTCAAATACTGTTCGGCGGGGAATACGGATTAACTGTGGAAAGTACAGCAGATGTAGGTACAAAGATCATTGTGACCATTCCGATGCTTACCGCTGAAGAATCCGGTGGGTAAGTCAACCCGCTATGCCAGTTGACTTTATTCATTGCACTGGTATTCCATTCATGGTGTCAACTGGCGCAACAGGTGAAATTAGTGATATCTATAAAACTGTGTGGGAGATTGTGAGATGAAAATGAGTAAAAGCAAGCTTGCAATAGCTGTATGTTTTTTGCTTATGATTTGCGGTTGTGAAAATGCGGCACAGCCCATAGTGGTTACAAGCAAAGATAAACCGATTGTTGTCGGGTTTTCGCAGGTTGGCGCGGAATCTGAGTGGCGTGTTGCCAACACTGAAAGTATTAAGGACGCGCTGAGTGAAGAAAACGGATACGATTTGATATTTGATGATGCACGGCAGGAACAGGAAAATCAAATCCGTGCAATCCGAACCTTTATCCAGCAGGATGTGGACTATATCGTGTTTTCTCCAAAAGTCGAAACCGGTTGGAGTACAGTTTTGCAGGAAGCGAAGGAGGCGGATATACCTGTCATCATGATCGATCGTAATATTGTAGCGGAGGATAAAAGTCTTATTACTGCATATATCGGTTCAAACTTCCGTGAAGAAGGAGAGAAAGCTATTCAATGGTTAGAGAATTTGATGGAAAAACAGGGGAGAAGCGCGAGCCCCATACGTATTGTCCATATTCAGGGAACGTTGGACTCCGCCGCACAGATTGGCCGGACTGCTGCGCTAGAGGAGGGAATTGCACGACATTATAACTGGAGAATTGTTGCTCAGGAATGCGGTGATTTTACAAGAGCAAAATCTTACGAAGTCATGAACAAAATTTTAGAGCGAACAAAAGATATAGACATTGTTTACTGCGAGAACGATGGCGCGGCGCTCGGGGCGATTGACGCAATGGAAGAGGCGGGATTAAAATGTAATGCGAAGGATGGTATAATCGTTACATCGTTTGACGCAACAAAGCTTGCGCTTGAATACTGTCTCGAGGGAAAAATTGCGCTGGACGTGGAATGTAATCCGCTTCAGGGTCCCTATGTTGATGAGACAATTAAGATGCTGCAACGAGGGGAGCCAATCGAGCGGGAAAGATATATTGAGGAGACCCAGTTCGACAGTTTCACCATCACGCGGGGAATGATTGAAATTAGAAAGTATTGAGAGGGAGAAGTGATGGTTGTTTTTTTACTAAATTCGGTTAAAAAATTACAGTTCTCTATATACTTGCTTTAGATATGAGATTGTGTTGTTAGCTATTCTATTCATTTAGTTGAAATTTTTATTTGATTTATTCTTAACTGTTGTTTTTCATTTATCAGATATGATATAAAGACATTAGAAGGAATACCTTCAAAAATAAAATTATATCTGGGGAGGAAAGCGAAGTATGAAAAAATTTATTATGATTCTTCTCGTTGTGGCACTTGTTATCGGTCTGTGTGCATGTGGAGCTACTAAAGCACCTGCAGCTTCCGGCGACGCTCCTGCAAAAGCTACTACCATTAAGGTTGGTATCGTCAACAACCCACCATCCGAGTCAGGATACCGTGCGGCGAATGTGGCAGACTTTGAAAAAGTCTTCACAGAAGCAAATGGATACAAGGTTTCGACTTTCTACAGCTTGAAGAATGATGAGCAGTTGAATGCAGCTCAGCAGTTTGTAACCGAGGGTGTTGATTATCTTCTTATCTCAGCTGCGGCTACAGATGGTTGGGATACTGTTCTTAAAAGCGCAAAAGAAGCTGGTATCAAAGTGTTCCTCTTTGACCGTATGATGAATGTAGATGAAAGCCTCTATGAAGCTGCTGTTGTTTCCGACATGGCTAATCAGGGCACAACTGCTGTCAAGTGGTTGAAGGATCAAAAATTACCTGAATATAATGTTATTCACATTCAGGGCGCAATGGGTTCTGATGCACAGATCGGCCGTACAGCCGCATTAGACGCTGAATTCGCAGCCGGCACCATGAAAAAGGTTGCACAGCAGACAGCTACATGGGATGAAGCTACTGCAAAGCAAATCGTTGAATCAGTAATCAATTCCAAAGAAAAGTTCAATGTTATCTATGCTGAAAATGATGGTATGGCAAAGGGCGCTGTTGCAGCACTTGATGAAGCTGGTATCACTCACGGCGTTGGTAAAGATGTCGTTATAATGGGATTCGACTGCAACAAATGGGCACTTAGAGAACTGCTTGCAGGCAATTGGAACTATAACGGTCAGTGCAGCCCATTCCAGGCGGCAGTAATCGAAGGAATGATAAAGAAACTTGAAGCTGGTGAGAAGCTCACTGAAAAGAAGGTTATTTCTGAAGAGAAAGGTTTTGACGCAAAGACTCTTACACAGGCTGATATTGATACATACGGTCTTGGCGAATAGACGCTAAATCTTACTCCATCTGATAACAGGAAGTTGATCAAGGCAGAGTAAAGATATTACCTCCCGCTTTCAGCGGAAGTAATTCAGATGATGCCCGAGTATGTGCGATGCAGTGTATGTGGATGTTTTCCACATACACGCACCGCCATATTTATTAAGTTTCCAATACATAAAGGACGGGTACTTATGCAAAACGATATTGTTTTATCCATGCGTAAAATATGTAAAGAATTTCCTGGCGTACGCGCTTTGCAAAATGTTGACTTCACTCTTCGCAAAGGCGAAATTCACGCTTTGATGGGTGAGAATGGAGCCGGTAAGTCAACCTTAATTAAGGTTTTAACTGGCGTTTTCCCGAAGGATTCAGGTCAAATCCATTTAACGGGTACTAACAAAGAAATTTCCGTTAAATCACCCCAAGATGCTCAGAACTTAGGCATTAGTACGGTATATCAGGAGATAACTCTTTGCCCTAACCTTACAGTTGCCGAAAATATGTTTATCGGACGAGGCAATTATCGTTTCGTAAATTGGCGCTCGATGGAGAAGAAGACAACGGAGATACTTACTAAACTTAATATCCCGGCGAGAGCCAACCAACAGCTTTCTGCCTGTTCGCTGGCTGTACAACAAATGGTAGCAATTGCCCGAGCCGTGGATATGGACTGCAAAGTACTTATACTCGACGAACCTACATCGTCACTGGACGAACATGAGGTTGCAAAACTTTTCACCCTTATGCGCGATCTGAAGTCCCGTGGTGTTGGTATTATCTTCATAACGCATTTTCTTGATCAGGCTTACGACATATGTGACAGGATAACTGTTTTGCGCAATGGCGAGTTGGTAGGAGAGTATGAAATAAAGGATTTACCGCGGGTACAGCTCATTTCGAAGATGTTGGGTAAAGAACTTGACGACATTTCGGCATTGCAAAATAGAAAGACATCACAAACAGAATCTGATGTCACACCTGTTTATGAGGCATCTGGTTTATCAAGCACAGAGATACCAAATGCGTTTGATTTCAAAATTTGCAAAGGAGAAGTCAATGGTTTTACCGGGCTTCTTGGCTCTGGCCGCAGCGAAAGCGTACGTGCAATATTCGGCGCTGATAAAATTACTGGCGGCATCTTAAATGCCAATGGAAAAAGCATAAAAATCAAGAAACCCAGAGACGCAATGAAGCAATGCATTGGGTATCTGCCGGAGGATAGAAAACAGGACGGTATCGTTGAGGATTTATCCGTACGCGAAAATATTATACTTGCCCTTCAGGTAATGAATGGCTTTTTCAGGCCGTTTTCCAGAAATGAGGCAGAAGCTTTTGCAGATAAGTACATCAAATTATTAGGAATAAAGACCGCTTCAACAGATACACCCATAAAACAACTCTCGGGAGGTAATCAGCAAAAGGTAATACTTGCACGCTGGCTGCTCACAAATCCGAAGTATCTTATCCTAGACGAACCGACTCGCGGAATTGACGTAGGTACAAAGGTTGAAATACAGAAGCTTGTACTTAAGCTTGCAGAAGAAGGAGTCAGCGTCACGTTTATTTCATCAGAAATTGAGGAGATGCTTCGCACCTGTTCTCGGCTCATAGTTATGCGGGATCGTAAAATAGTTGGCGAATTGAGGGGCGAGGACATGACACAAGCTAAAGTCATGCATACGATAGCAGGGGAGGCAGCTCAAAATGGCTAAGGGTTTTAGTAAATTCAAGAGTTCTCAATTGGTTGTCCCATTGTTTGCACTTTTATTATTGATAGTTTTTAATTTATTCAGAGATATTGAATTTTTTTCAATTTCAATAATAAAAAACAATGATGGAAACACCGTTTTTTCCGGAAATCTGATCAGTATCATAAATGGCGCTTCAGAGCTTGCTATTTTGGCAATCGGAATGACGCTGGTAACAGCATCGTCGAGAGGACAGGATATAAGCGTTGGCGCAGCAGCAGCAATAGCCGGAAGTATTTTTGTAAGTGTACTTCGCGGTAATCAAATAACATTACCGGTCATTATTCTGGCCTTTTTTGCAAGCTGCCTTGTTGCGATTATTTTCGCCACATTCAACGGTACATTAGTTGCAGCATTTAAGATTCAGCCGATGATTGCCACATTAATACTGCTTTCTGCCGGACGCTCCATAGCCTATTGGATAAATGGCGGAGCTACACCTACAGTTTCAAGTCCGATGTTAGCTGCTATCGGAGGTTTTATTCCGGGTATCCCAATACCCACGCCCATATTAATCACAGTAGTATTTGGGTTGTTGATCTGGCTTGTTTTAAAATTCACTAATCTCGGGTTATACACACAAGCAGTTGGAATTAATGAAAAATCCTCGCATCTAAATGGAATCAACTCAGCATTGGTAAAGCTTTTAACATTTATGCTATTGGGAGTTTGCGTTGCCATATCGGGTTGTATAAACGTCTGTAGAATCGGGCTTATAAACCATGAAACCATCCTTCTGGATATTGAAATGGACGCTATTCTGGCAGTCGCCATCGGAGGCAATTCTCTTGGAGGCGGAAAATTCAACCTTAGCGGCTCAGTGATAGGCGCATTCATTATTCAAGCATTGACGGTTACACTTTATGCAATGAAGGTTCCTTCAACAGCGGTAAAGGCCTATAAGGCAATTGTTATTATAGCCATCGTTGTAATTAGTTCGCCAATTGTAAAGGAATATGCACTTCAGCTGCGCGACAGACTGTTTAAAAAGCCGGCTAAAATATCTGAAAATTGCGAAAATAATGGAGAATTAACAATATGAATAAAAAAGGTTTATTTACCGGAATATTCGATAAAAAAAATAGGGAACCTATATCCAACACAAGTTTTCTCTTGAGAATAACAATTGGTACCTTCTTTGGCATGTACCTACTAGCTATGCTTGTCTGGGGCGGCGGTTTTTTGAATCCTCAGCAGTTTCTGGATCTATTTAATAACAATGCATTTTTAATCGTGCTTGCCTGTGGACTGACTATTGTAATGATTGCAGGAGGTATTGATATTTCGGGGGGAGGCATAACCGCTCTCATTACAATGGTATGTATTGTATATCTGGATGATCATAGCGGTAGTGTATTCGGCTCATTAGCTATAGCTTTAGGTATAGGTCTGGCATTCGGACTGATTCATGGTATATTGGTAGCATATTTGGATATACAGCCATTTATTATTACTTTAGCAGGTATGTTCTTTGCAAAAGGCATGATAACAATAGTAAGCTCTGTTCCGCGTACGGCGGTACAAGCAGCGTTTGTCGCCATAAAGCAATTTCGTTTTGAAATTCCGGGTATTGGCTATTACGGAAAGACAGGCAATTTTATTCCTGTTAAAATTGAGCTCGGTGTAATTGTAGCTATAGCTATAGTGTTAATTGTGGCTGTAATTCTGAAATGGACGCGATTTGGACGCAATCTCTATGCGGTAGGCGGTAATATGCATAGTGCATTAATGCTAGGTATTAATGTAAAACGCACAAAATTTTATTCCTATTTACTTGCCGGATTATTATCCGGAATTGCCGGTTATGTCTATCTCCTTCATACAGGAGCCGGAGACGCTGCCAATGCTACAGCTGCAGAAATACAGGCGATTGCATCAGCTATTATCGGGGGGACATTATTGACCGGTGGTGTTGGAAGTATAATCGGTACGCTTTTTGGAGTGCTTATTTTAAAGACAATGACAAGTATTGTAGTTACTTCAGGGCTTAGGGAGCCATATTGGCAAAGCATTACCACCGGGCTTATGCTGTGCTTCTTTATTTTAGTTCAGAGCGTTGTTCTCGCGCTTCGTGAAAAGGGCAACCTAAAGCTTGTGTTGCCGGAATGGATGAAGTTCAAGAGTAAAAAACCCGAAAATGAAAATAAGCCCGGATAGAATTGACTCAAGAAAGAGCTTGATGAAACTTTACAGCGAATATCATTTCTATAACAGTAGGAATGGTCGCATAGTGTAATGGGATACCATTGCACTTATTTATTTTGATGGACTTTTCATATATAAAATGATAATATCTTATATATAGTTGTAATAAATGAAATAGTATTTCTAGAATGACTAATACATTACTTTTTTCGAAAGGAGGGAATCTAGATGGCGATTTTCAAAGTGATGTCTCAGTTTTTTGTTTCAGTGTATGAATTACTTTCGAATTTTTTTCGCAACCTCATTAATATTAGGACAATACGTTCAAAGCTGATTTCTGTATTTGCTGTCCCGGTTCTTTTTCTCATGATTCTTGGTATCATATCCTATTCGAGTGCATCAAATGCTGTACGCAAAGTTGCTCAGCAGTCAACCATTGCAACGATGGAAAACGGAGGCAAATATTTGGACGTCGTTTACTCGTCAATAGATGACCTTAGTAAACAGCTTCTTATAAAGAAAGATTTTCGTGACTATCTCTCAGATGAATCAGATAGCAGTAATGACCCTGTAAAAGCAGCCGAACTTTACCGAAACGTATCTAACGACTTATTGAATATTTCATCAACCAACAAGTATGTCTCAAATATCTATCTAATCGGTGATGGAGGCAAATCAATACTGCCTTCAGGTTCAAAAACGTCCTCGAATTTTACCATAGACTCCGTGAAGGATTTGGAGTTATACAAGGAAATGGTTAAATTGAATGGAAGAACTGTATGGTTAGGATCGCATAAAGAGATTGATGAGAAGTTGGGCATTACCGGGAATAATTACTCGGTTACAGCCCTAAAGGAAATAAAAAGCACAACGACCGGAGATTTGATGGGCATATTGATTATCGACCTTCAAATGGATCTTATACATGAATTTCTGGATGGCATGAATCTCGGTGAAGGTGGAGAAGTACATCTTGTAAGCCCAGATAAAATGGATTTCGTAAACAACGGTATAGACACTGAAAACGATTCCATCGCGAATCAGGAATTTTATTCCGATATAATATCAAATCAAGAGGGAAATGGTTCTTCAGTAGTAGATTACAAAGGGGAGCTTTACCTCATGACTTACTCCGTGATAGGAAATTCAGGATATTCAATTATCGGTTTAATACCAACCTCTGAATTAAATGCTTCCGCGAAACAGATTATACTTACAACTGTTATTTTCATCATTCTTGCTGTCTTAATCACATCGGGCATCGGTATACTTATGGCGAACAGCATGAGCAGGACAATAAACAGGATTATTAAAGCTTCGGGACAGGCTGCTTCAGGTGATCTCACAGTTAATTTGTCTTCAAAACGGCAAGATGAACTTGGAGATCTCACAAAGAGCATTAATTCGATGATTTCCAATATGAGACATCTGATCGAACAAACTTATGGCATTGCTCATAGTGTTAAGGAGAATGTTCTCGTATCATCGGACAATTTAATGGAATTATCAGGAAGAATTGCCGAAGTATCGGTCACTACTGAGGAAATGTCCGGGGTAACCGAAGAAACAGCGGCTTCTACCGAAGAGATGAATGCAACGTCGGCTGAAATCGAAATCTCGGTACGGTCAATTGCTGAAAAAGCTCAGAATGGATTGGCTGTAGCCAGCGAGATAAGCAAACGCGCTCTGGACTTGAAAGAAAATGCGATTGTTTCGAAGAATGCAGCTCATGATATGTGTAATGATATGGATTCAGAGATGAGAAAGGCATTGGCACAATCAAGAGCTGTTGAAAAAATAAATGTACTCACACAATCCATACTTCAGATAGCCGAGAAGACAAACCTTCTTGCGCTGAACGCCGCAATTGAGGCTGCCAGGGCAGGAGCTGCGGGCAAGGGGTTTGGAGTTGTAGCCGACGAGATACGAAAACTTGCAGAGAACTCAAAGAATACCGTTACTAAGATACATGATGTCACAATAGAGGTTATAGCCTCAGTTGAAAACCTGGCATCGTGCTCTGAGAAAACTTTGCAATTTATTGACACAAGGGTTATTGACGATTATAAAACTATGGTGGATATCGGGGAGCAGTATTACAGTGATGCGGCATCGTTTCAGGGTCTTGTTACTGACTTCTCGACAACTTCTGAGGAATTACTTGCATCAATACAGAATATGGTCAGAGCCATAAATGAAGTATCCGTTTCAAACAGCGAGGAGGCTCAACGAACGCAGGATATTTCTCAGAAAGCTATAGATGTAATGGAAAAGGCAACCAGAGTCTCTGAATTGATGAAGGCGACAAAGCAAAGTTCCGAAAGTCTGGCAGAAAGTGTTTCAAGGTTCAGAGTATAAATAGATGCTTTTGTAAATACAATTTATGATATTTGCTTGTTAAAATGCGATTATAATATTAATATATGTTATAGTTCGTTTTTTCTTGTGCACCAGGAGAGGAAAAATTCAAATGAAAAAATTTTTGTTGAAGCATAAACTTTTGCGTACCCTTATTGAGCTGCGTGGCAATCCCCGTGCATGTGTGTATACTGAACCTATGTGGGGGCTTTCTATGAACCTCTGTCTGCCCTATGCAACGGTATATATGCTTACGTTTGGCATAAGTGATATACAGGTTGGAATTGTCACTTCGATTTACATGTTTTCTCAAATGATTTTTGCTTTTTTATCAGGTGCTATCATTGATAAAATGGGGCGCCGAAAGAGTACTGCTGTATTTGATTTTCTGGCGTGGAGTTTGCCGTGTCTCATATGGGCATCCAGCCAGGGGTTTTGGTTCTTTGTCGTAGCTGCTTTGCTTAACGGTACAATGAAAATAACAACAGTATCCTGGGATTGTCTGCTTGTTGAAGATGCTCCAAAGGATAAAATAACCCATATATATTCCTGGGTTATAATCTCCGCCAACCTTTCTGCACTGTTTGCGCCAATATCCTCAATACTGGTAGCAAAGCTTACACTGGCGCCTGCCATTCGGATACTCTACATCAATGCTTTTATCATAATGACGGCAAAGATAATAATATTATATAAACTCTCAACAGAGACTGCTGTTGGAAAAGTCAGGCGCGAGGTGACTCGCAATATGTCATGGAATGAGATGCTATCAGGGTATAAGAGTGCATTGCACAAAATATTAAGTTCTCAAGGTACAATATTTGCCATAATCATCAGTATATTAGTTGAGATTGTAGCTATGATCGGGATGACTTTCTGGCAGATCATAGCATCCCGCCGTATCGGTATCCCGGATACATTATTGCCTATATTCCCGATGGCTCGAAGTATACTTTCAATTGTTCTTTTTTTCACTGTTATTTCACATATAAATCAATCGAAGATGAAATGGCCGCTGTTCGGAGGATTCCTTTGTGCCATAGTCAGTTTCGCATTGTTGATTTCAATATCAAACACCGGGGTGTGGGGATATATAATATTATCAGTTTCATTGCTTTTCGATGCTCTGGGTTTTGCTGTTTTAGGTACGATTAGAGAATCCCTGGTCGCTATTCATGTCGATCCCGAAGAACGCTCGGGAATTATGGCGTTGCTTCAGACGACAGTTATGCTGGTGAGTGTACCCTTTGGATACATTGCGGGACTGCTGAGTGATATTTCAAGAATATTGCCCTTTGTACTCAGTATTGGGTTATTATTGTTAGGTGTGCTTGCGACAGCTTTATTTTATCGCCGATCTACATAAACCATATAGAACTGTCGGTGGAAGAAATAGCTAATGCACCTGCGGCTAGAGCTGCTACAATATCTTCCTTATCAGATATAAGGCCGCCTGCAATAATTGGTATTGGTGAGGCTGCTGCCAGCTTTGCAATTATTTTCGGCATAGCTCCCGGCAATATTTCAACTAAATCGGAACAGTCTGAGTCAATGTGCTTTTGTACATTTGTCAAGGCTAGTGAATCCAATAGAAAAAACCGTTGCACAGTAAGCAGTCCCTTGCTTTTTGCATAGCGGACTAAAGCTTGTTTTGTGGAGATAATGCCATCTGCCCTTGAGTATTTCATGAGGAAATCTACGGCGATCTCCCGTGATGACAATCCATCGATAAGGTCTATATGAACAAAAACTGATTTTCCGGCGTTTTTGATTTCTGAAACAATATCTCCAATGTTCAGCACATCGCCAAAAAGGACGAAGACAACCTTACAGTCACATGTCAAACATTTATGAAGTCCTTCCATGCTTTTAACTGCTGCAATGATTGGGGCTTCTCCCAAGCACTCCAATAACTCCGCATTTCTCATTTTAGTCACCTCTTAATAATCAGATATTCATAACCGCATCTTAATCAATGCTTCAATGCTTATTATAATTAGTATATTCAGGTTAATTATATCCGCAATATTATGAAAAAGATAGTCGACTGCAATTGCAATTTCGCATATCATATGCTATATTTAAGTTGAAGTAGGAGAAAAATAAATAAGAACAAGTATCTACCCAGAGAATATGAGCATGGCAGATACAGCTATAATAGCTGTTTTGCGTGTTCTTTTTTATTGTCTAAAACACTAACCTATATCTGAGCGGGGGCGTTTTTATGTATGATGTTGTGGTAATTGGCTGTGGGATAATTGGTAGCGCAGTTGCGTATGAATTGTCCAAATACAGGCTTTCGATTGCAGTCCTGGAAAAAGAGAACGATGTTGCAAACGCAACTTCAAAAGCAAATAGCGGAATCATACACGCAGGCTATGATCCTGAACCGGGAACACTAATGGCGAGGTTGAATGTGGAGGGAGCTAAATTAACTGAAATCTTGTGTAAAGACATGTGTGTTCCCTATAAAAAAATCGGATCGCTTGTTTTAGCCTTTGATGAGACCGAACTTCCTATGCTTCAGAAGCTTTATGAACGTGGTATTGCAAATGGTGTATCCGGACTTCAGATTTTATCCGGAGAACAGGTGTTGGAAATGAATCCCGATTTAAATACTGATGTAAAGGGTGCGCTGTATGCTCCTACTGCTGCAATAGTGAACCCCATGGAATACAACATTGCCCTGGCTGAAACTGCGGTAAGAAACGGAGTTGAAGTTATCCTCGGAAATGAGGTCCGGAGTATAGAGAAAACAGATAAAGGATTTTTTGTTGTTAAGACCAACAAAGGTATTTATGAGGCAAAATATATATTCAATGCGGCAGGTTTGCATAGTGATGAAGTTCATAATATGGTTGCTGAGCCGGAATTTCAGATTAAAGCTGTCAGGGGAGAATATTATCTGTTGGATAAGGCAGAAGGTACCAGATCTGATTTTGTGTTATTCCAATGCCCAACAAAAGAAGGAAAAGGGGTTTTAGTATCCCCAACTGTACATGGGAACCTAATTGTCGGGCCTAATGCAGAGGATATAGTTGAAAAGGATAATGTATCTACCACAAGTCAAGGACTTTCATATATTAAGAGGTCGGCTCTTAAAACCATACCAAACATTAATTTCGGTGAATCGATACGCAATTTTTCCGGTATAAGGGCTACAACTAAAGGGCGAGATGATTTCATAATAGCAGAAGCGGGTTCAGCAGAGAACTTCTTTGATTTGGCAGGAATTAAATCCCCGGGTTTATCTGCAGCCCCGGCAATTGCCAAAGAGGCGGTTGAACTATTAGCCACCAAGGGCATTGTTCTTGAAAAAAAGAAATATCATATCAGCACTAGAAAAAAAATCCGCTTCAATGAGCTTTCTGTAAAGGAAAAGGAAAAGATAATCATGCAAAAACCTAGTTATGGGAGGGTTATTTGTAGATGTGAAACTATAACTGAAGGTGAGATTATAGATGCTATCCATTCACCTATTGTACCGACATCTATCGACGGGGTAAAGAGAAGATGTAACGCAGGTATGGGACGCTGCCAGGGAGGATTTTGCGGACCACGGGTGCTGGAAATAATTTCAAGAGAGCTGAATATTTCGCCTGAAATGGTGGTGCAGGATAGAGAGGGAAGTATCATTATTACAGGAGAAACTAAAACGGGAGGCATTGCAGATGTATGACTTAATCGTAATAGGCGGCGGCCCGGCTGGTCTAGCAGCAGCTTATGCTGCCTATAGAAGGGGACTGGAAAAAATCCTTATAATTGAAAGAGATGTGGAACTTGGAGGAATACTGAACCAGTGTATTCATAACGGCTTTGGTCTTCATCATTTTAAGGAGGAGCTGACAGGACCGGAGTATGCCGAACGTTTTATTAATATGCTCAAAGACACAAAGGTTGAAGTAAAGCTTGACACCATGGCATTAGATGTTACCGCAGATAAGCAAGTGCATATTACTAACACGGTAGATGGATACAAAATACTGAGTTCGAAATCCATTGTTCTTGCTATGGGTTGCAGGGAAAGGACGAGAGGGGCAATTGCAATCCCAGGTGAAAGGCCAGCCGGAATTATGACGGCAGGAACAGCCCAGCGCTATGTCAATATGGAAGGATATATGGTAGGAAAAAGGGTTCTGATCTTAGGCTCAGGTGATATAGGGTTAATTATGGCAAGGAGAATGACTCTCGAAGGAGCAAAGGTGCTTGGCTGTGTGGAGATAATGCCCCGCTCAAGCGGCCTGAACAGGAATATCGTTCAGTGCTTGCATGACTACGACATACCACTTTATCTTTCTCACACTATTGTTGATATCAAAGGCAGTAAGAGAGTTAACGAGGCTGTTGTTATGAGGGTGGATGAAAACAGGATACCCATACCCGGTACGGAGATTATTTTCAAATGCGATACGATTTTATTGTCCGTAGGTTTGATTCCCGAAAATGAGCTTACAAAAAAAGCGGGCATAGAAATGGATTTGAAAACCAGTGGCCCCGTCGTACATGAAAATATGGAAACGAGTGTCCCGGGCGTCTTTGCTTGCGGCAACGTGGTTCATGTACATGATTTGGTAGACTTTGTAACGGCAGAAAGCGAGAAGGCAGGGTGTGCAGCTGCAGACTATGTACTGAGAGGCGCTAAATAAATGTAGAATTGAGGTGCAAGGAAAATGAAGGAGATTATTTGTATTGTTTGTCCTAAGGGATGTCATTTGCTGGTAGATGAGACGAAGAGCTTTCTGGTAGAGGGACATTCCTGCCTAAGAGGTGATAAATACGGCAGGGAGGAGCTTCAGAATCCTTCCAGAGTGGTAACTTCTACTGTACGTGTTGAAGGGGGTATTCATAATAGATGTCCTGTTAAAACGGATGGTGTCATACCAAAACACAAGATATTTGAAGCAATGGCACTGCTTGATAATGTTACTCTGAAAGCACCAATTACTGCCGGACAGATCGTGAAAAATGACATATGCGGTACAGGGGTGAATTTTGTTACAACCCGCAGTATGTAGGGTAAGCCATCCATCAGAGGTGTCAAGCCGGTTATGTTTATATCCTGATTCTGCAGCGCATGTAACGGTAAGGCTTGTTCACTGGACAATTATGTCTGCTTTATCGTATAATTAGTTAACGGTAATCAGATAAAGTAAGAAAACATTTTCTCAGGAGCTTTTGAGAACAAACAAATGGACGGTGATGGATGTGAGAAAAAACTTTGATTACTTTGTCAAAAAGATTCCGGTTAATATTCATAATAACACAAAATCGATTATCACCAGTCGTATTGCAATTTTCATTTCTGAGACGTTTGTTATTAATAAAAAAATGTATGTGGAGGAATACCACTTTGTAATTTGCTTCACGACTCCACCGAAGGCTACAATTCTATCAAAAGAGCATCAGTTTAAGAAGGGCAGCCTGATTTGTATGGCTCCCGGCGATGACATATTGGTTCATCCGTCAAATAGCTCATCCCCGGCTAAATATATGACAGTGTGTGTCAATAAAGAATTCATGCAAATTATCTATCAGCAGATGGGGGGGAGGGGAAATCTGTCGTTTAGTAAGCTGGAAAGCTCTTATAGCTCTAAGCTTTTGGAATCTATTGAGGCGTTAATATATGAGGTCAACA
Source organism: Bacillota bacterium (assembly GCA_023409615.1). GTDB lineage: Bacteria > Bacillota > Clostridia > Acetivibrionales > DTU013 > JAEYRF01. The sequence continues at coordinate 39,507 of JAEYRF010000088.1, forward strand.
ATTACGAAGGAAATAATCTCCTGATGATTGAAAGCATGGAAAATCGTATAGCTATACAATTGTTAAGAGACTCCAGCTCTGTAAATAATGTAGCCGGTAATAATAAACAAGATCCTTATGATAGTGTGCAGAGGGCTATTAATTATATCGAGACCTATTACTGCAGCAATATCAGGATCAAAGATATTTCTGATGCTATCTATATCAGTTCTCCTCACTTGCAGAAGATATTTGTAAAATACATGGGTATAACTCCATACCAATACATAATGGATTGCAGGCATCGAAAGGCGAAAGAAATGTTGGAAAGCACATATGTTTCTATCGAGGAAATTGCCAGGCGGTGTGGTTTTGTAAATAGCGCTCATTTCTCAACTGCTTTTAGACAAAGGGAGGGTATACCGCCCTTTGAGTACAGAAAATTATTCGCTATGGAAGAAACATAGTTTTCTATAAAAAGAAGGATTATTTTTGAAATAAGAGCGATGTTCCCTTTTGTTATCATGAATTTGTAGAATAAATATTTGCTATTTATAGTGCTATTTGGTTACTAAATCTTTTCAGGAGGGATAGTATATGAAGTTGAAAGTTTTAGCCTTTACATTTGCCTTGTTGCTATTTGTCAATATCATACCAAGTGGAGTTTTTGCAGCAAATGCGGAACCATTTACTCTGGATGCCCCTCAAAATTTGACTGCAGAATTGATGTATGACCAGAATATCTGGCCTTATTTTGCAATTAAGTTGGACGTGCCGCAGAGCGTTCAGTCAATTAATAGTAATTTATTGAATGACCCTCAATTCTATCCCGGTACAAACAGCTCTCCAATAAAAATTAGATTCCAGTTCAAGTATAGTAATTATGATTGGAATCAGGGCCCTTCCCTCTATGATATTACAGAAATGTCGGTTGATGATCTTCTAAATGGGAACACCTTCTCTTATTACCCTTATGAAGAGGAAGATGCACAGGGTGGAATCAATTTAAAGGCGGAGGTTTATACCTTCAGGGCATGTTTTTACTCATCATGGGGTTATATGAACAGTTTTATAGATAAAGAGGTGGTGTCAGGCTTTTCTAACCTCGTGACCTTGGGAAATCCAGACCAATACCGTGGTGCTTCAAATTGGGCGAAGGATGGTCTGGATAAGGCTCTTGGATACGGGTTTATTACAGACAAAATAAAGGACAACATGAGTGGCTCCATTACAAGAGAGGAATTTGCAGAAGTAACAGTGAAGCTATACGAGCACTATACAGGGATGAAAGCTGAAGCGGCTCCTTCGTCAACCTTTACAGATACAACGAATCCGGAAATATTTAAAGCATATCAATTAGGAATCGTCAACGGAATAGGCAACAATAAATTTGCGCCACAGCAGTTGATTAACCGAGAGCAGATGGCGGCCATGTTAAACCGCGCGGTACAGGCAATTAAGCCTGACGTGGATATGTCAATTACAGGAGCGCCTACCTTTGCGGATGATAAAGAAATTGCATCGTATTTTGTAACTAATGTTAAGTTTATGGCAAAAAATGGATTTATTAATGGCGTTGGTAATAATCAATTTGCACCTAAAGCAACTACTACCCGCGAAATGGCCGTCATAGTTGCTGTCAGGGTATACGAAACATATGCGGGGAAGGCTATACAATGATGCAGGCAAGTATGAAAAAAAATGACATTTATCTGTATGGTATGATTTTGATAACCAACAGTTTTCTGCTAAAGGATGCATACCCTGAACCAGATACTTATGGGGAAATCACAAAACGCTATGCGTTACCAGGTGGAGAAACAGGTACGTCGGCCACTGTATTAGCAAATTATGGCTGCAGTGTTATTATGGATGGGACATATATGGGTAATCACACATACCCACAGATTGTTGAGTTTTATAAGGATAAATCTGTAGATACTTCAAGGCTGTATCTTGATAAAAGCTTCGATGGCCTTGAGGATTATGTATTAATCGATAAAAATACACGAACACCGTTTGGAACCTTTGGGCAGTACTATTCAGATGGTTTAAAACGTTGGAATGAGCCAAAGGAAGCTGATATTCTATTCTCAAGGGTAGTCGGCCTTGATCCCTGGTTTGAGGAGATGACAGAAAGGGTTGTCTCGATTTGCATGGACAATAATGTCCCATATGTGACGATTGATTGCCCCTATGACGGCGAAATACATAAGCATTGCGCGATTAATGTATTGTCCAATGAATTTATTTCTGCCAATTATCCAATGGAGGATCGATATAGTTTATTTCAAAAATATGCTGATCATACAGATGGTCTGGTAATCTTTACTCTTGGTTCAAAGGACATTTTATATGGCAGAAAAGGAAATTTTGTCAGACACCAACCCAACCATTTCAAGCCTTATTCAGTAAATGTGGTAAGTACTTTGGGAGCCGGGGATAGTTTTAAGGCAGGCTGCATTTATTCCTTATTACATAGCAAAAATGATTATGATACGGTCAGCTTTGCCGCGGCTACAGCGGCTTGTGCCTGCACTGTATTTCCTCTTCCTCTTAATCCTCCGACACTCGATCAAGTAAAAGCCTTACAGGAGAGCTGAAGATTACACAAGGAAATTGTGTAGCCTTGGCATGTGGGCCTGGGTGCACGTCTGCCCAGATAAAGGTATAACATGGAAGGAACTTTCTACATTGCCAGGAGTCTATATACGGGTAGGAAGCATTGACTCGAAAGGAGGAATAGCAATGAGAATTTTTAGAAATATAGTTATAGTAACCATTATTTTAGTATTATGTGCAATAGCTTTGACAGGATGTGGGGATAAAGCAGATGAATCACCAGCAGATACAACAACCGGTATGCCAGCAAATACACCTGGCAATACCATAGACGAAACGATTGACACTCCATCTGACAATCCTGTAGATGGATCTGATGAGGTAATAGAGGAAGGCACCGTAGATAGTGATGAAAATGATGTATTAAAGCAGCTGGCGTTTGTTTACAATGAGAATAAAATTGCCATTTTTGATATTGTAGATGATCAAAAGATTGAGAGTATGATCGGAAAAGCGGAAGAAGTAAAGTCCCATACTTATTCTAAGGACGATGGAAAAAATATGGATCAGCTTAATGGAATGACAGAAAAGCAGTACCATTTTCCTGGACTTGTTATAAAAACTATTGATGGGGCGCAGGACAAGAAGTTTATCATCTTCAGCATCGAGATTACTGACCCGAAATATCTTACAATAAGAAATGTTAAAGTTGGAGATAGCTTCGAAAAGCTTAAGGAGGCTTATCCTGAAGGAAATTTACTTGGGGGCGAATTGTCTGATAACGAGGATGATTTTCGATATGAACCTGTTAATTATGTTGATGTAATGAATTTTCATATAAAAGATAAAAAGGTTGAAAGCATCTTAATATATACGCTTTTGGATTAATCTGGCGAATTACAATGATACGTATATCTTTGTGCGCAATGGTTTTATCGTAAACAAAAAACCCGGAAGACCCCGATATAAAGATTATTACTTATAAGCGGCGGGAGCATGTCACCAGCACACAGATATGTGATATAATACTACTGTTATATGGAATTCTTGCTTGCATAAAATCGACGGTGGTGATGTGGTGTGGAATATTTGGCAGTAGCAGAAGCAGCAGGAGACGAGAAGTTGATGGTAAAGGTTTTTGAGGTTTTCCCTTACCCCATTCAGATATCTAGGTCGGATGGAACCGTTATTTTAGCTAATGAGGCTTTTTTAAAGTTATTTCGCATCGCCAAAAAAAATGAATTCATCGAAAAATATAATATGTTGCAAGACCCATTCATTTTAAACACGGGGATACAAGAGAGCGTTCTGAAGGCATTTCAAGGCGAGACTGTGTGTTTATACGATATTAAGGTGCCTTTACAAGATATTATTAATGAATATGGTGCTGGAGAAGTGTGTTTTGATAGCGTTTTCCTAAACATTACTTCATTTCCTGTTTATAATGAACATAAGCAATTATCATGTGTTGTGTCTGTTTTTATTACCTCTAAGCAATATTGTGGTAAAGAAGAAATAATTAAAGGCAAAGAATACATAGAAAACCATTGGAAAGAAGAATTTGATATAGTTGCGGTGGCCAATGCTTCAGGGTTTAGCAAAACCCAATTTACCAGACTTTTTAAAGCCCGTACAGGGATTACACCGCTTAATTATTATCTGGATATAAAAATAAATATGCTTAAGCAAAAATTATTAGATACTAACCTTTCAGTCGCTCAAGCTTTCTCCGCCTGCGGCCTGGATTATAGCGGCCATTATGCCAAAATTTTTAAAGCCCATGTCGGCACAACTCCTTCATCATACCGAAAAAATAACAGTTAAATACAATTTCTACAGAAAACAGACTTTCAATAATTTGTTAAAAGCCTTTTTTAGGATAGAATTATTCTTACTGAATATGGTCATACAGCATCTATCTTTGTAAATTATACTTATATAAAATAGTCTATATATGGATTTACGCTTCTCGAGACACAATAACAACTTCGCTCTTTTCTGAGGAAGATGTAGCTATTAAGGACTTGATATAGATTTGCTTAAGGCCAGTGAAAGCATGGAGGTGCTTGGTTATTATCAAGAAACGATTGCTGCCTATTTTTTTGATACTGTTTGTACTATTTAATACATTTACACCTACTACTAGTGGAGCGGCTAAATCCTTCCCGGATGAAGTTGAAATAACCCTGAGAATTTCAAGTACTCAAAATTATGCTTCTTCAGGTAGTTACCAGAGTGATAATTATTACCGTGATTCTTCAAAACACCAGGAAACTGAAAACTTTAGTATATCTCTGGAAGGAACGGCGAGATATGAAGGGGATTTCTTCGAATCCTCAGGGTATTATGAGGATGAAGAATATGTATGTCTCGAGCTGCTGGACGCGGACTATAAGGCCACTTGCGGCGGTGGAGGAAGTTATAGTAGTGAAGATCTCTATACCTTGGAAAGGGGTAGTATCGGTGAGGCAACTGAAGTTAGAAAGTTCTCGTCTACGACACACGAAAACTGGAATTATTCTTTTGATTCAGTCAACCCGATTGAAGATGAGGTTTTCATTGCTGATGTTCATGTTTATGCTGCAAAAAAGAAGGGTGAAGCTCCTTCTTATGTGCTGAATTTTGATGATTCCTTTGATGTGCTTCTAGGGAAAGTTAGAAACCAGGGGACTTCTATCAGTACAACAGGCGGTTTTGACGGGACGGATACCTTAAGTAGTGATTCGGAACGTAGTGGTCCAACGGTGCAAAATGCTAGCGGTGCGTACTGGGAACTAATGGGGGAAGGTATTGAAAGTGAATTTGTCAGGGGACAGTTTACGCTGGAGAACGGTAAATTTGTAGCTTCTAAGCAGATATCCCATGATTATTTTATAAGTGAAGATGAATTCGGTACGATAAACATCTCCTATGAGATCAATCGTAAGCCCCAGATCAAAGAAATCCAAGTCAATCAAGGGCTCGGTCGTTACGAGTATGTGGATGAGGATGATTATCAACCGGCAACTGATTTTGTGGCCGGCAAGGACACGGTAATTCAGGTCTTTCTTGCGGGAGATAGTAAGATAAAGCGCATCAAAGACCTTACTCTTGACATCTACAGGGATGGGAACAAGATTACTACACTGAAAGAATATAAGGAAGATGTTGAAAATAATGCGGCGATCTTTATTCCTCCAAGCCGGGCTGCTTGCGGTGATTGGCAAGCCGGTAAGTACAAATTTGAAGCGAAAATAAAAGGAACTAAATTTACTCTTAATGATATCACTCTAAAAAAACGAAGGGATCTGAATATCCTCGCTGTCCCTGTCAAGGCCAACTACGGCGGGATGATTGTGGCAGTGAGAGACCACTGGAAACAAAGTGATAATTTTTTGCGTAAGGTGTTCCCTTTATCAGACAAGAATGTAAAGTGGAAGCTTGGTAAGATGCTGGACGCAAGTGCTGATAAATATGATTTAAGCACGAATGAGGGCTGCTATGCTCTCTGGAAGAAGCTGAACAGCTTACAAGCAAGCAATGGAACTAAGTATGATGTTATCATCGGTTTTGTCGAGAATGTAATTACCTTTAAAAACGGCACGCGAGCAAC
>JAEYRF010000189.1 GCA_023409615.1 Bacillota bacterium
TATTGGAGCTGGTTAAAAAATACGAGGTGGATGGCATTCACTTAGATGACTATTTTTATCCCGGTAGGGAGTTCAATGATTCAAAGACCTATGCAACTTATGGCAAAGGCTATAAGAATATTGGCGATTGGCGAAGGGCTAATGTGAACACCCTTGTATCCGATGTACACAAGGCAATCAAATCTGTCGATAATAATGTGCGTTTCGGTATCAGCCCATTTGGCATTTGGGCGAATAAAGCTTCGAATTCATTGGGAAGCGATACAAGAGGTCTTGAGTCCTACTACGATCATTTTGCTGATTCCAGACAATGGGTGAAGGACGGAATCATTGACTATATAACACCACAGATATATTGGAACATAGGTTATTCAGTAGCGGAGTATAGTAAGCTTCTGACCTGGTGGTCAAACGTGGTAAAGGGTACTTCCGTTGATCTGTACATAGGTCATGCGGCATACAAAGCAGGCAATTCAAATACAACAAGCCCCTGGTATGGCGTTGCGGAAATTGAAAAGCAAATGCAGCTGAACCGGGGCTACCCTGAAGTAAAAGGCAGTTTGTTTTATAATTACACCTCGCTTGTTAAGTACCCTGCTCTCAGCTCAACTATAAAATCAGTCTACGGAAGCATAGACGGTAAAGTCTCAACCATTCCCGTAACTGTATCAAGACCCTCCAGAGATATAAAAACCAGCTACAGTCAGTATTACCTGAATGGCACCTCCGATCCGGACATACCACTTTACCTGAACGGAAAACTTGTAGAAAACCGTTCAAGCAAAGGATATTTTGGAATTCTTGTGAATCTTGGCAATGGAACGAATACATTTACATTTTCACAGGACGGATCTCATGTCACAAGGGTAATCAACAAGTCAACAAGCTCCACCCCGGCACAAAAGATGACTAAAGCCGATATAACATCAGCCTCCGTCTTTCCACAATCACAGGAATACAGAATGCCGGGTGAGAAAATTACGTTGTCCTGCACCGCACCCGCCGGCTCAAAAGTGACTGTAAAGTTCAATGGAAAGACATATACTATGAAGACCGCGTCAACGAGCAGAGGACTTTACCCTGCAAAATTTACCTATGTTTATACAATACCGTCATTTACCGGCACGCCTCGCAACATCAATCTTGGCACACCTTCATATACGATGAATTACAATGGAACGGTAAGAACTCGAAAAGCTCCTGCAACCGTAGGAGTTATATTAAGTGGATCACCCTTCTATGCAGAGATTTCAAAAGAAGACATCGATACCTATGAATCAACAAATACTTCAAACGGCGCGGCTTATGAGCTTCGCAAGGGTATGGTCGATTATTTAACCGGTATGACCGGTGATTTTGCCAGACTTTCATCTGGTCTGTGGGTCAGGAAGACAAGTATCACATCATATACATCCAAGGCCATATTAAAGCCAGTCATCACTTCCGCCGTATATACATCCGGCAAAAAGTGGGACACACTCAGGTTTAATTATGCCTCATCCCTTGCAGCAATAGCTGATTTTGACGGTTCGAAGCTGACAGTCAATATATCCGCGGCTGCATCAGGTAAGCTCCCGCTGTTGCCAACCGGTTCCATGTTTAAATCAGTAAGCTTCAACAAAGAAAGTAATTATGGGCAATATATCCTTGAACTGAAACCGGGTGAAATAATCGATGGATACTACATCGAAAAAACAACGAGCGGAATAATTCTGCATATCAAACGTCCGGTCAAAACTACTGTTGGAAACAAACCACTAACAGGGATTGTAATAATGCTTGATCCAGGCCACGGAGGCGATGACACCGGAGCAATCGGGCCGTTAGGAAGCACTTATGCGGAGAAAAAGATAAACCTGAATACTGCCCTAAAGTTACGTACTGAACTTAATCGCCTTGGCGCCCAGGTGCTGATGACTCGCACGACAGATAAAGCAGTATCTCTTTCCGACAGGCTCACTGCCTCCAGAAATGCCCGGCCGGATCTGTTCATATCCATCCATGGAAACAGCATGGCCGACAATGTAGATATCTCAAAAATTAAAGGATTTTCAGTATATTACAAGGAACCACATGCCGAGTCCTACTCTCAGTCGCTTTTATCAGGTGCTACACAGATCGGTCGAACTAACAAAGGTGTGAGGTGGGCAAATTTCTACGTAGTTCGGGGAACATGGACTCCATCCATACTTATTGAGAACGGATTTGTTCCAAATCCTGACGAATTCGAACTGCTGATTGATGATGCTGAACAGACAAGACTGGCAAAAAGCCTGGCCACCAGCATTATAAAACACTTTACCAGGTAGAGGGTTTATTGTACTCCATTGATGAGGCTTGCAAAAGCCTCTTCAAATTGCTCGTCATCTTTCTTCATACGCTTCTTTATGCTTGCAGTTCTGCCACCTGCACGGCGAACCTTCTGCCCTAAATGTCGTTCAAACAAAAGCCTGTCAATATTGTCATCAGTATAAATCAAGCCATTTTGATTGATTGCCCGTGCCGATTTACCCAGTGCCATTGCTGCTACACCATAGTCCTGTGTCACAACAATATCACCAGCTTTGACAAGATTGATCAATGCAATATCAACACTATCTCTGGCTTTATCAACCGTGATGACAGTACTGTACCCGTCATTCAACTCATGGCTGGTATCAATCAGCATGATTACAAAAAGTTTATACTGTTTTGCAATCCTCACAATAATACTCTTTACAGGGCACGCATCCGCATCAACCAATATCTGCATTAGATCTGTTCCTTTCATGAATTGAGAATTGTCCCCCACCAATTTTCCAAGGTTGAGAACTGTCCCCTATATTATTACATAAGTTTGACGCTAACACACTAATATGTTAAATTAAGTGATTATAAATGTTACTTGGCTAAGGGGATTTAGTTATGTTTATGTATGTTTTTTCAATAATTTTAATCGTAGCATCGAATATTTTCTATAATGTATGCCAGAAATCGACACCTCAGAAGGCAAACCCTTTTACAGCCTTGCTTATTACATATTTAACAGCTGCTGTGCTATCTTTTATAGCATTTCATTTCTACAAAACTGATAAAGGATTTTTTCAGTCATTCAAAGATGTGAATTGGACGAGCTTTGTACTAGGCATAGCAATCGTCGGGCTTGAATTTGGGTATCTGATGGCATACCGGGCCGGGTGGAATATCAGTGTAGGATCCCTGGTTGCAAATATTATTCTTGCACTCATGCTGATTCCAATAGGAATACTGTTCTATAAAGAGGGATTTGAGATAAATAAAATATTGGGAGCCGTGTTTTGCATCTTTGGATTGATACTGATAAATAAATGAGGGACACTTTCTTACTTGCTCAAAGCAGTAACTGTATTTTCCCTGAATTGCTTCACTTCAGCTGTTAGTTTAAAGTTATTCTTCTTCAATACCTCAAGGTATTCACTGATTGTTTTCTCAAGTATCGAATCCCCATACTTCTCGGCTGCTTTTATAAGGCTTTCCTTCAGTCGTGGCTCTAATGTCTTAGTGTCGTAAGAAAAATGTTCCGCATTAGGTAAGCTGCTGCCATCAAATATAAAGTTAACGTATTTACTGTACAGTTCCTTTACCTCGTTCAGCTTCTGCGATTTGCCATACTTCACAATGAATTGTTCCTGGGCAAGTGCTCTGCTGAACACCTCATCCCATCCGATTACAAGTCCGCCATCGCTTGCCGGCTTATTGCCGGATTCGACCGCCATTAGTGAAAAATAGCTACTCAGGTCTTCCGGCAGTATTGCACTGAATTTCGTGTATATACTGTAATCGATCACCGGAAAGAAGCTGCCCTCAGCAGTCTCAGTCTTATATCCATTACTTTGTGCCTCCTCCAATACCTTACGAAATCCTTCACTCTTTACGGAGTCCATCTGTATTTCACCTGAATTAAAATCATAGACTTTATCCGTTAACAAATCACGCTGATCCTCTTCAAAATACCTGTCCGTCATCGCCGGTAGGCCAGCTGTTTGAAGCTGTTCAAGCTTCAGCACAATATTGATTGCCTGCTCGGTGGAGAGCTTTTCACCATTATCACTTATGTATACAAGAATATCTGCAGAGCTTACCGATGCATCCGTCATGATTTTATCATAATCAGAATCAGTCTCAGCTTCATTCTGATCCTCGTCATCAGTTGTATCATTTCCGGGTAAATCTGTATTGCTTCCTTCATTTGAACCTTCTGAATCATTCGTCACAGTAGTGCTTTGATCCGTGTCACCCTTGCCTGTTGTTTCCTTTCCTATATCTGTCTGTTGTGCACATGCTCCCAATGTTAATGATACCAGCATGATCACCAACAAAATACACATCCATTTTTTCATAATTGACCTCCGATTATTTTGTCTTTTAGCATGTTGTCTTTGCTACATGAATTAGACGTATCGGAGCGCTGATGCGTTCCTGCCAATCTCATACATTTCAAATCGTACATCTTAGGTCATCGTTGTCTGTAACGTCCTTGAGTAAACAAAAATATCATCCCGCTTATCCCATCCGATTGAACTCCAGAATGCTTTTCCAGGTTCATTGTCGGCAAAAACAAACAAGTGGCACTTGCCAATCCCTAAATTTCTCAGCTGTCGGAGGCTATTCTCAACAAGCATACGCCCGATACCCCTGCCCCTGAACTCTGGGGTAACTGCCGTATGATAGATATATCCGCGTCTCCCATCCTGCCCACATAAAATTGTCCCGATAATCTTATTATCTTTTTTATAGCAAAAGTTTAGACCGACATTCTTCAGAAGAAACCTTCTGATACTTTCTTCGGAATCTGCTTCGCTAATTCCCATCCCGGGTATGCTGCTCCATAGGTTAATTAATTCCTCATAATCCTCAGCAGATATTTCGTCAATAAACGCATCTACTTGGTTAATCTTCATATACTTTGCAACCTCCTATGAAACTTTCTCTGCAAACTCTCTTTGTAAACCCGAGTCATACTTTGCTTCAAGCATCACGCTGAAGCTTCGTGCTCGTCCTATTCCCAGTCCTTCCAAACATCCGGCTGATACCCTATAGTAGCCTTCCTGCCGTTTCTTACCACGGGAGTCCTGTATAGCTTTGGATTGTTCAGAAGCACCTCCGCTGCCACATTCCCCACGCCAAGGTTCTGCATGTTAAGCGTTTTATACTCTGCTGCAGATGAATTTATCATTTCCCTCAGCCCTACGGCAATTCGAACTGACTCAAATTCACCCTTACTCAACCCGAACTTTCGTATATCCACATACTGATATTTTATTTTCCGTTCCTTAAAATAACGTTCAGCCTTTTTTGTATCAAAGCACTTACTTGAACCAAATATCTGTATATTCATAGGCTTCTGCGGACTTTCACCTCCATTACATGTCTTTTCTTACTTTATAGCATTACAGCATTACATCTATACATAATTACGTCTGGATATCTTCTCATCCAAGCAGCATTTTTCTAAGTTCAGCCACCGTTTCTACTATTATCGTAGCTCCTGCAGTTTTAAGCTCCACATCGCTTCCATATCCGAATAATACACCAATGCTGTCAATACCTGACTCTTTTGCTCCAATAACATCATGCATCCGGTCGCCGACCATGACAACTTCGCTCAAGTCTGTTATTCCAGCCTTGTCCAGCGCATACATAATTACTTCTCCCTTTTTGGTCCTGGTTCCGTCAAGTTCGCTGCCACAAATCATATCAAAATACTGCATCAGATTAAAATGCTCCAATATACGGTCTGCAAATACTATTGGTTTGGAGGTCGCCACAATCAATCGTCTGCCGGCTTCAGACAGGTCATGAAGTATTTCGTCGATACCCTGATAAGGCTCATTTTCAAATATACCTATATCTTTAAAATACTCCCGGTACTTTTCCACACCTTGAAGCGCTTGCATTTCATCGAAGCCATAGTATTTCACAAATGAATCTATTAAGGGAGGACCGATGAATTTATAAAGTTCACTTAGATCCTCTGTATGAATTCCAAAGGACTCCAGCGCATAATTCACTGATCTTGTTATACCTACCCCCGGATCGGTTAAGGTACCATCCAGGTCAAACAGGATAACTGTTTTGTTCTGCATTGTCATTTTCTTTTGCATATTATTTCTCTCTATCTTATGTTTTTATAAAACCTATTCAAAAATATCCTTCAGATCCGCCGCAAGGCCTTCCTTCTTTCTTGCTGTTTCCACCATTTGACCGTTGATATCCGTTTTAATACTCTCCAGCCTATCAATGACACGATTAATTTTTCCATAAAGACCTCTGATCTGATCCTGATTATCACGGATCTGGTCACGAACTGCAATGTCAGTAAATATGTTATCAAACCAGAAGTCGATAGCCCTGGTTGTGGAATCGATATTTGACGGCGAAAAATCAACTGTTAGATTTATATCTTTGAGTTCTTTCATCAAATCTACAATCTGAGACCTCAATTTGTCAAACTGCTCCTGTGCATTATCTATATGATCATACTTTGCCATATGGTTGAATATTCCCTTGCTAAACCACATATCGTATGTCGCCCAATTCTCGGCATCATCGAGTTCCTGCATTGCACTTTTCGCCGTGCCGAGCGTCCTCTTCGCAGCTCTTAAAGCCTCTTCCGTCTCTGCAAGCTGCCTGAGCATACCATCCTGTTCCAATTCCAATTTGCTATATTCCACTGATACCACGCCAGTGACCATGCTTTTTATCTGCTCTTCGCGGATTTTGAGTTCCTCCTCATATGAGCGTTCAACCTGTATCAAATCCGAGATCCTTAACCTCATTTCTTCCCGTTCACGTTTCAATTCCTTTGTTCTGTTGACAGCGGCATCATATTCTATTTTCGCATGAAACATTTCACTAGATTCCTTATCCACCCTGTCTTCATATTTCCCGACCAGCCTTAAAATTGTCGCTGATAGAGAATTCTTTTGGATCTGTTCTACGTCAAGTGATTCTTTCTCATATTTTTTTAGCAGCAGATTGACCTCTCGGTCGGCCTCGCCTATTCGTGTATCTTGCTTATGGAGCCGCTCTTTCAGTACGGGCAAGGCAGCCAGCTTGCTTTTCAATTCAAATAGAGTATTATTATCCATATACACCTCTCCAAAAAAAGATTGAACACCAATATCATACGACATTCAACCCTTGTTTGTCTTCATTATTGCATAGAAGCATTGCTAAGGGTTAAAGCAAAATAGATTGCCGCTATGCAAATAAAAACTGCTAACATGCAAAATCTTTGCATTTAATGTCAAGTATGCTTTGCAAAATAAATCTTCACCGATTAGGCATGAGCTGTATCAGGATAGAAAAACTCGCCTGGAAAACGCACCGATTCACTCATCACGAAGAATATATAGTCTTCAGCAGTGTAGGGTCTGGTCTTTATGGGTAAGAAGCTGCTGCAATCAGGCGTAAATCGGAACACAATCTCTTCAACACTGCCCAGTTCGAGAGCACCAATGATCTTAAGATAATCAGGTTTATCTGTGCAAACAATGTCGAACAACTCCAGTGTTTTACCTCCCGCCTTATAAATGACAATCGTATCATGGGCTTCTATATAGTAAGTATCCTCCGGGAAAACATTCAAACAGTGCCATGCAGTTATTCCTTCCGCATGATCAACACCAAACGAAGATGACAGAGGTATTCGATGAGAGGTTAGCCTTCTAATGATTTCTATATCCTGCGTATCCGACATGTTTAACCTTCTTGTAGTGCCATGCAACTGATGACCGGCCACATCCGGCCAGACCGTATCAATATCAGAAAGCTGTGTATAGAAGCAGGTCTCATTGACCGTATAAAAGGGGAATCTGCGATAAAAACCTTCCGCTTGAAAATTGCTGAAAAGGAATATTAGATCACAGCGTTCCTTATAATCCTTCAGGACCTCGTTCATCAGCTTCTCAGCCAACCCCATTTTTTTGTAGTCAGAATGCGTCATGACTGTCCCAATCTGAACTGCATGGAATCTACTACCATCCAAAATCAGATCAACCATGCTTACCGAAACATTTGAGACCACTTCACTGCCATCCACAAATGAATAGCACTTGTACCGGTCATCCCAGAAGCCTAGCCGGTACCATCTTTCAAAATCGATTCCAAATACATTTCCTGCAAGTTTATTGTAACTCCTTCTGTACATTACATTATCTCTGTAGTCTTTAATTAATTCCAAACTCATATTGAACCTCCAAACCTCCAATCATAATTCTTTCAATTCTTTTTCCCAAATCACATGGGTGCCGGCCGGCTTCATACCGATTCTCAGATAAAACGGCAGATCGTTACAGACAAAGCCGGTATGCGCCCCCATCTGTGCTGCTGCATTGAATCCGTGATAGATGACTTCTCGCCCAAGACCCATTTTTCTATATTTCGGTATTGTACCAACCGGCTCAAGAATGCATATACCATTGGTCGTATCCAGCCATATCGTGCAAAAAGAAGCAACCTCACCTTCCATATCTACTACTGCAAAGTCTAACTCTGCACGATAATCCGGTGCATTTCTCAGCGCTCTATAGCAGTCAGGCGTTATCTTTGCGTGATCTGTCCCGATATATTCAAATGCCTTTGCATGTGCAATCCCTTGCATTTCAACAGTCAGCTCGCTGCCGTTCCTGATCTGGAAACTCTCGGGCAGTTCAACCGGCAAACAGCCTGTCAACGGCATTTTAGTAAATGTTTCGTACCAATCCAAAGGCTTATACCCTCGTTCTCTTGCAAGCTTTTCGATTACAGCATTATCTCTTTGGATTCTGAGCCTGATTTTTGTGCAGCCGTCCAGGTTCTGTGAAAGATTTTTTTCTGCATAATCAAACAGTTCTATCAAAAACTTATCCGGGACGTCATATGTAGACAGCTGAAAAAATGCTTCTCCACTATTCTCGCCTTCAGAATTGACAACTGCTGCAATTTCTCCGTTTTCATCTTCCCAGATACCGACTGTGTCCGGCCAGCTTTCATATGTTCCACACATGTTCTGGCTGAAATACCGAACGAAATTCCATCGGTCGATCAACCAGTTGTCAGGGCTTCCTGTTTTTCTATATGTCTCCTTAAGAAAATTTAGAATTCGCATATAGTCTTCAGCCTCGAACTTCCTAAATGTCGTTTTCATAATAATCATCCTCTCAAATTATGTATTACCACTCCGTCGTTTTGTATGTTGCAAAGGAAATCCGTGCTTGCGCACTCAACATACTTTCTGCTCGCCCATGCTTCCGGGGCTGGTCGATGACTCCGTCATCTGCTCGCCCATGCATCCGGCATAAATAAAAGCTGTATGGCCTGAAATATACAGGACAAGCAGCTTGAATGCAACAGAGTATTAACTCAAATTTTATACCGCACTGACATTGCACGGTGTTATGCACAAAAAAAGCTTACTGTATCTTCATTAACCATACAAATACCGCTAATAATCGAATAAACCTTATATCAAAAGGTTTTTCGACACCCGGTATTTTTTATTTATGCTGGTTAATGTTTTAGATCATGATACAGCAACCTTTCATCAGATATTTATGGGTTTATAATACAGTATTACATACTCTCCGTCAAGGAACTTATACACAATGCTATTTTGCACAAAAATATGCAACTCATTGTACAAAATTTTGACTATGGGACTGAATTTTAGCTTGCTTTCGCCTTTAGTAGCCCCAGAGGTTAACATAATATGGAAATGCCTTGTTTATTAGTCCCATACTCAAAATTTTGTACAAAATATCGGCGAATATCTTAATTCCCAACATATTTGCTCTCTACGGGGTTCACATACAGGGGTTCAATCGGGTAGGAGGCTACCCATTAATTGAGTAGCCGACCTCCCACAGCACCGTACGTACCGTTCGGTATACGGCGC
>JAEYRF010000197.1 GCA_023409615.1 Bacillota bacterium
AATTCTTATATAGATAGAGGTTCACAAGCTGGTCAATGCCCTGTGTATTCTGATGAATCAGTTCTTGATCCCCTCGCAGTCTGACATACTGCTCATATTCCTTTGGCGGTTCATAATCTCCCACAACAATAGGAACCAATGCCCTAAAATGGTCATTCATATATCCTGCGTTGTAGAACAGGTACAATAAGGATGGCATTCCTGTACTGTAGCTTCCCTTAAGCTCTCTCTCATAGGTTCTTCCGAAGCTGGTCATAATATTGCCCTTATGTTCGTTGACCGCCAGGCAAAAGGCCAGCATGTCCAGTGCCCTCTTCGCCTTCTCGTGAAGAGAGGAGCCTTTTGGTGTTAAATCATATAAATAACTAAGACCCATAATGTCAATAGGCAGGTAGGTACTGGAATTCCACTCTGATGCAAATTCTGTAAAAAAATTCTCAAACCATATATCCAATAGCCCTTCCGCCTTTTTACATGCATCTTCTCCTGTCAGACCGCTGCAGGTGAAGATTCGTTCCGGCAATGATTTTCCTGCAAAATACTGACATATATGAAATATCAATGCGTGATTTTCACTGAAAAACCACATCACATCATCTCCGGGTTCATCAATCCAGTAGCGGTACCCCGCCATCGCATCCTCCACATCTCGCCGCAATTTCTCAGTGAAACGATCAGAGAATCTTACATACATATATACCATGATGATAAGACGAAAATCTGAACAATCTCTCTTTGCATTCACCCAGTCCAGATGACTGGTAAGAATCTCTTCCAAATTATCCGGTGTCTCTCCATCGTGCAGCCTGATCACCGCACGGTAGTCACTTCTCTTATCGGCATCACGGACAATATTTCTAATCCGCTGCTTACGTTCCTCATAGGTATCCTCGTGATACTCCATAAACCGCGTATTTAACGAATGAGTACCAATCACGTTACTTATGGTAAGCCCGGACACAATAACTTCCAGCCGAAAAAAATAGAAGCCGGAAGGTATCTCATCTGCATGAAACAGAGTCATCCCCCTCTGCCCAGGCTCTATCAGGTACTGTTTCGGCCCGATTGATCTATCCGCAGTGAGAACCATCTCCACAGGCACATCCGCAAAGGATCCCAGGTTTAGGTATAATGGCTCACTAAAATATGTCTCCTTATCAAAATACATGCAGGAAAACGCATCTTCCGCTTTCAATATGGTTTCCGTATTGGTTTCCTCTTTCACCGGAATCCGTATCCTTATATCCTGTACGCCCAGATAACGTACTTTGTAATAGAAAGCCGTATCTCGCTCCGCCAGATCTTCCACACAAACCACTAACTTGTTTGTACCTCTTCGCAGGTTCATTGCAATAACGGTGTGCTGCTCCCTATTCCTCTGAAACGGAACATAATCCGTCACCAATTCATCATTTAGCCAGACTGTCAGAGCTCCGCAGGTAGAAAGTTCAAACTCTGACATTTCCTCCTCCGGCACCTCCAAACAGGAATAGCCATAGCTTCTGAGATATGCGGGATTTGTATAAAAACTGGAATCATCTATGCCGACGTTTCCAAAAGGGAAATACACCGTCAGTCTCTTTCTCTGTCCGAACACCTCAATCTCATCCCCTGGAAACAGGGTGCTCAAATCTATATAGGGTGGAGTATTACCGATACGTTCTTTCACAACTTCAATTCTGTAAGGATTATCATAAATGGAAGGATCTTTTGTCAGCCATTCATTCACATTGCCATGAAGAACAGTCTTCTGAAAAGGACTTTCTCGGGTGAATACCCCTACAGTCAGAAAACGGTTAACAAAACCATCTTGAAATAGCTTGTATTCCAAATACTCCATCATGTATCCTTCCTAATCTAAGTAAATGGGATTGGTATAAGCAGAACGGCCTGCCGCATCCATGCACTCCGCACGAACTAATTTCTCAGAGCCCTTCAGTTTTGTCACAAATTCCGTTACATGTCTTCCAAGCTTGCGTTGATAGGGTCTGCTCTGTCCGCTGATAAAAATACGTTCGCAGGGTGAGCATACTACATGAATTTCATCATCTTCCACAAAAAAATCATAAATAGATGGGCCAGTGGAGGTATAAAAGCTGCCTGTTTTCATTGCATGCATAATAGCCTTTGCAGACCGATCCGATGCCTTTACTACGGTAAAACCACCAAAAGAATCACTATACATGGAGTCCAGTTCCCGATGGTTGTGATTATCGTCACCGCCTCCATTCCACAGCTTACAGCCGCGATAAAGCATTTCCGACCAGAAAATGCTTCCATCCCCTGTATTCTCCAGCCACTCTGTTCCATAATTGATAATCTCAATTGCATCGTAAGGATTATTATCCTCTACCTCTGAACTCGTAAGCATGGACCAGTGGGGATGGTTTAACATAACATAACAGCCTTTTTCACGCAGCTTGTAGCATAGTGCGATAGACTCCTTGCCCGTTCTGGCAGGAAGGTGAATCTTCTGTCCCGGCTCAATTCCCTCTATTTTATCATCCCATAAAAAGTTCACATGAATATCCTTGTCATTAGAAGCATTAGCCCATAATTCAAAGCCCTGAATCATGGTAAACTTCTCCTCTGTCAGCATTCGTGTATCAGTGTATGTATCATGATCGGTAACTGCCAAGAAATCATAACCGTGATGCTTATAAGCCTCTTTCATATCCTCCGGCGTCAGATCGCCATCTGAAAAAACACTATGGCTATGGATGTTTCCTTTTAGCCAGATAGCACTCTCATCTTGTAAGAAAATTGTCTTCTTCATAATGAGAACATCCCCCACATTCATACTGATTGCCATGCTGCCATCAAAACATCATGGATTCCTTCGTTACATCAGCCCTTCAATCAGTGCAAGAAGCGCAAGAGATTGTCCATAATGCATCTTTATAAGAGGTATGTCTTTATAATGCTGCAAAGTACGTCCCACATTGGTGCCATAGGATACCCTCATCAGCTCACCATCCTCATTTATCCCTTCAAGCACGGCCTTCAGCGCCTTCCGCCCGCATTCCAGATAACTATTATCCAGATATCCTTTCCTTACTCCTTTTAATATTCCAAAGCAAAATCCCGCAGTGGCGGATGCTTCCAAGTAAGAGGACGGATCATCAATTAAAGTGTGCCACATCCCTTCCTCAGATTGATACTTTCTTAACGC
The DNA here is from genome assembly GCA_023409615.1 of Bacillota bacterium. Taxonomy (GTDB): domain Bacteria; phylum Bacillota; class Clostridia; order Acetivibrionales; family DTU013; genus JAEYRF01. The sequence continues at coordinate 3,173 of JAEYRF010000197.1, forward strand.
CTCCACTTGATTCTTAAGCAGGTTCAGTACAAATTCCTCTTCCCTGGGTTTTAGATCCACCATTTCCAGAAACTCCGGTATGAATACGGTAATCCAGCAATTGCCGCGCCCCCATAAAGCTTTGGCAAAGTTGCCTCTCTCCGCAAAGCTCCATCCGTGATACCAGAGCCCCGTCTTCGTGTCCAATAGATATTTGGCATGAAGCATTAACTGATAGACTGCTTCCTCCACATATTCCGGGTGATTAAATACTCTGCCGTATTTTGTGAGGAATAATATCGTCATGAATAAGGTGTCGTCCCATAGCTCCTGGTTGTTCTCCAGCTCCGCATGTTCATGTTGAATACCGCGTTCCTGCGTCCGTTTCATGTCATTCATAATCCAATCGACCCATTCCCGCATGATTGCCTTGTGCTTGGGGTTGGGTTTCACCTCATACAAGCAGGCCATTGTCAGCAAAGGAGCAACGGTGTTCACATTTTTTTGCGGAAGGCCAATCTGAATACGGTCTTCAAACCAGTCTTCTATGTATTTCAGATATTTTTCATCTTTTGTGTACTCAAAAGATTTGTATACTCCATACAGACCTACTCCATGAGTCCAGTCCCATGCTGCCAGGCTCCTTGCCTCTGCCGGAGAGCAGCCTACCGTATGTACCAGATTGTCAATATAGCGTGCGTCCATGTTGTACAGAAAACCGTATAGATTGCTTTCTACTTTTTGAATAATTTCCTGATATTTTTCCATGCTTTCACCTTGTCTTTTTATATTTTTCTTTCTTGTCGCAGCTGTAAGGAATGCTGTCTCCAAAAAAAATCATACACTTGTAAGTTTGCGTACGTCTTGTTATTTCAAGCGTCTGGCGAATACTAGTCTTTGTTTTTTAACACCTGTTAAATTTGCCATTATCATTATATTCAATATTGAAAATAAATGCAAGTCTATTTTTTCATTTATTTTATATGTGAAATTTGGAACTAGTCTCCCCGAATGTTATTGTAAAAAACAACGATGTTGCGAGGCCCATGACGGTGATAATAATAGAATTTATAAACGGACGTAGACTAACTATATTACTGATCTTAGAATAAACATAGCTAAGGAGCTTTTAGAAAACCTCCCTATTTTCTAAAACTTTCGATCCATTAAATGTCAATCACACCTAAAGCACCTATATGATTAAGTGAATATATCAACTTTGGTTGTTGATGGATTTGAATTCACGGGGTGTCATCTTCAAATGCTTCCTAAAAATCTGGTTAAAAAATTTCGTATCTGTATAGCCAACAAGCTCGGCAATATCGGAGATCTTTTTATCTGTATTTAAAATCAATCTACAGCTTTGTTCTATTCTCTTCTTTTGCAGATACTCGACGAAGGACATGCCGACTTCATTCTTAAATCGCCTGCAAATGTAAGGTAGACTGAAATTGAGTTCCCTGCTTATTTCTGTGAGCGTCAGCGGCTTCATATAATTCTGATCAACATAGTCCAAAATATACCGACTGCAATCATGGTATGAAACACAGGGGGTGTTTTTGCTAATTCGCCTCATGGTTCCGATGATAATCTCTAGTAAATAGCATCTCATCAATTCCAGATATCCTGAATTCTTCTTCTCAAATTCATACTGAAGCTTTTCAATCAATGCCAGAATGGCTCTGTCATCATCATGGAAAATGAAATCCGTAGGGCTTCTCTCAAGCATGGTGTAATTAAACCGAATCAGGTAATGATTGATTAAGTCCTTAAAGCTGTGGCAGTGTATCAGCACCTTGTCAATGATTTCGGGATTAAAGAGAATATTGATAATAACAAATTCTTTGTCCTCAACAGAATGATATTGGTGGTAGGCTTCGTAGTCAATGATAAAATAATCACCTGCCTGAATGATGGTGGTTGTATCATTCAAAGCATGATGTGCTTTTCCTTCAATGACATATACCATCTCCAGAAAATCATGCTTGTGCAGTTTTGAGTGCTTGCTGCCGCATACCATTAAAGTGATATTCTCATTCTGAGAAAAATACTGCTCCATGTCAAAAATACCCCCAAAACTATAAATATAGTCTGTGTTTTTATTATATACCCCATGCTACAATAGAGTCAAATGAAACAGGTAATTTGCACCAAAATATATAGTGAAAAAGGACGGTTTTCAAAATGTTGTATTCGAAAAATACAAGCAGGGAGCTTAATAAAAATCTATTCAAAAACCCGACCTGTGAGTACAGGGGAACCCCATTCTGGGCGTGGAACTGCAAGCTTGACAAGGAACTTCTTGAAACACAGATTGACTGCCTGAAAGAAATGGGATTAGGCGGTTTTCATATGCATTCAAGAACGGGTATGGCAACTAAGTATTTGAGCGAGGAATATATGGAGTTGATAAAGGCTTGTGTAGACAAGGCCGAAAAGGAAAATATGCTTGCCTGGCTCTATGATGAGGATCGTTGGCCTTCCGGTGCGGCAGGGGGCCTTTTGACAAAGGATCCAAGGTATAGGGTGAGAAAGCTTAATTTTACGCAAAAGGAAATGGAGCACTGTGTTTCGAAGGAAAAAGCCATTAAGACAGGAGAGCCTTATTATGTTGCCTGTTATGACGTTGTATTAAATGATAATGGGGAGCTATTGAATTACGCTCGGAATGAGCCGGAGACAGAGCCTGAGGGTGAAAAATGGTTTGCTTATTGCCTGACCAATGAAACAAGTCCTTGGTACAATAATCAGACTTATGCCGATACATTGAGCAAGGAAGCCATTGAGCGATTTATCGCCATTACATATGATGCCTATAAGGAGGCGGTGGGCGACCGCTTTGGAAGCATTGTCCCGGCGATATTCACCGATGAGCCCCAGTTCCAGAAAAAAACTACGCTTGATTATGCCACTTCCAAGCAAGAGGTAACTCTACCATGGACCAATGATGTTACTGAAACCTATGCCGAATCATATAAGCTGGATATTCTTGAATCATTACCCGAGCTCATCTGGGAACTCTCCGACGGGAAAATTTCCAAAGCAAGATATCTATATCATGACCATATTGCTGAAAGGTTTGCTGCTGCATTTGCTGACAGCTGCGGGAAATGGTGTGAAAAGAATAACCTCATGCTGACCGGGCATCTGATGGAAGAGCCCACTTTGAAAAGCCAGACCACGATTGTTGGAGAGGCCATGCGATCCTATCGCTCGTTCCAACTGCCGGGTATTGATATATTGTGTGACCGGGTTGAGTTGACCACGGCCAAGCAGGCACAATCAGCAGCTCATCAATACAACCGGGAAGGTGTTCTCTCGGAGCTTTATGGAGTGACAAACTGGGATTTTGATTTCCGCGGCCATAAATTCCAGGGAGATTGGCAGGCTGCTCTAGGCGTTACCGTAAGGGTACCTCATCTTTCCTGGGTATCCATGGCGGGAGAAGCAAAGCGTGATTATCCAGCCTCCATCAGTTATCAATCACCCTGGTATAAGGAGTATCCCTATGTGGAGGATCATTTCGCCCGGGTGAATACCGCATTAACCCGGGGCAAGCCTGTTGTTAAGGTGGGGGTTGTTCATCCCATTGAAAGCTACTGGCTGCATTGGGGGCCAAACGAAAACACCGATGCCGTCCGAAAACAGCTGGACGATAATTTCCAAAATATAACCAAGTGGCTTCTGTATGGACAGGTTGATTTTGACTTTATCTGTGAATCTCTGCTTCCGGATTTGTGTAAGGAGGGTTCATATCCTCTTGAGGTGGGGCATATGAGGTATGAAACCATTGTGGTGCCCGCTTGTGAAACTCTTCGCCGGACTACATTAGAGCGGTTGAAAGACTTTAAGAAAAAAGGCGGTAATCTGATTTTTGCAGGCGAATGCCAAGATTCATTGACGCCGTCTTGTCGTGTGATGCTGCAGAGCTGTATGATCAAGCAACACAGGTTGATTTTAACCAGATCAGCATTTTGGATGTTCTCAAAAAGGACCATGTCATTGAAATAAGGAATGAAAATGGAACCCTCGCTGATAACCTGCTTTACAGTATGCGGGAAGATGGTGAATGTAAATGGCTGTTTATAGCCCAGGGTATTAAAACCGTCCATGTTGATGTAACGAAGTCACAAAGGATAATGATAAGGATTTTCGGAGAGCACACACCTTTCCTGTATAACACCATAACTGGGGATATAACGGACATTGAATACCGGGTTGAGAACGGAAGCACATGGATTGAAACCGAAATGTACTGCCATGACAGCCTGCTTTTGAAGCTTGATAAATATCAAAATTCCGGTAAAATATTCGGACTGTGCGAAAAAAATAAAACCGGGGAGATTGATTTTAAGCACAAGGTAGCCTATAAGCGAAGCGAACCCAATGTGTTACTTCTGGATACGGCGCGATATGCTCTGAACGGCGGTGAATGGATGGAGGAAGAGGAAGTCCTCCGGTTGGATAACAACCTTAGGAAAGCATTTGGCTGGCCCTTAAGAAAGGGTCATATTGCTCAGCCCTGGACACTGGATGAGGAGATCATTGACAATTATGTAATGCTTCAATACACCATTCAAAGTGAAATCGATGTAGCAAAGCCTGTTCTTGCTATTGAGGACGCTGAAAAACTGGAGGTTTGGCTAAATAACGAGAAAGTGAACAATACTGTCACTGGATATTATGTGGATCATTCCATAAAAACAGTCAACCTGCCCGGAATAAGATGCGGAGAGAACACCCTGAAGGTAAAAATACCATTTGGGAAAACGACAAATATAGAAGTCTGCTTCATTCTAGGTGATTTCAATGTAAGGGTGGAGGGCTTTGAAAAAACTATCACAGAGCCAACCGGCCAGATTACCTTCTCTTCTATTACAAATCAAGGTATGCCCTTTTATGGCGGAAATATAACCTATGAAACAGAGATTGAAACCGGTGGCGGCAATCTTGTTGTCAAGGCAAACAATTACAGAGGCGCAATAATTGCGGTTCATATCGACGGAAAAAGGGCGGGTGTTATCACATATGCGCCTTATCGGTTAAGCCTAGGAAATGTTCCGGCGGGCAAACACACCATTGCTTTCACCCTGTTCGGGAATCGGCATAATACCTTTGGCGCTTTGCATAACGCAGATACAGCAAAGATCTGGTTAAGCCCCGACGCATGGAGAACTACAGGCGATGCCTGGTGCTATGAGTACAAGCTGAAGGATTTCGGAATTCTGACAAGCCCCACAATTGAGAATTACGAGTAAAGAATTACGATAAAACTTCTCAGAAAGCCTGACATATGTTGTCAGGCTTTCTGTTTACAGCCAAATAAACGCTCTAGATCGGCAGATCAGCATCATCCCTCAAAAATACAGGTATCGCTTCTATTGGGGCATCACATTCGATCCATTGACCACCGTCGAATTGCCTGCCATCAATCGTATTCTTCCAGCTTGCGCCTTCGGGCAGCCAGACCTTCCTGCTGTGCATGCCCTCATATATGATTGGAGCTACCATGATGTCAGGGCCGAACATATACTGGTCATCCACATCCCATGCAGCACTGTCCTGCGGAAAATCATAAAACAGCGGCCGCATTGGCGGCGTTCCTTTTTCATGTGCCGCTTTCATCAATTCTGTAATATAAGGGCGCAGACGCTCACGCATGAGCATGTATTTTTTGAATATCTCATAGGCCTTTTCTCCATAGCTCCATACCTCGTTCTCTGCTCCGCTTCCGAACGTACCGCCGCCTGTTGTACCAATAGGATCCGAATGCGGTTCGCGGTCACCATGAAGCCTGAATACAGGGCAGAAGGCTCCATATTGGAACCACCTGATCAAGCACTCATGAAATTTTGGATCCCGGATGTCGCCGCTATGGAATCCGCCTATATCGGTAGTCCACCATGGTATTCCGGCAATGCCCATGTTAAGTCCTGCCCTTAGCTGGTTACGCATTGATTTGAAGCTTGAATGAATGTCCCCCGACCAGACAAGTGCGCCGTAGCGCTGGCTTCCCGCCCAGGCACAGCGTACCAGATTAATAATGTTTTCCTGTCCCTCGGTTTTCATGCCATCAAAAAAGGTTTTCGCGTACATAACAGGATAGATATTACTCACCTGAAGAGCCGTTCCCGCATGATAACGGTAATTGTCAAACTCGTATTCAGAATACTCAGGTTCTGCCTCATCCAGCCAAAAGATTTTTATTCCCTTATCATAATAGTTCTTCTTGGCAATCTTCCAAACATAGTCCCGGGCCTTTGGATTGGTAGCGTCATAAAACATTGTATTGCCCATCCAGTCCATCACAATAGAATTGCCCCTGTCAGCCCTGACAAGATATCCTCTTTTCGACATCTCTGCAAAGTTTTCGCTGGTTTTATCCACAGTCGGCCATATTGAGACCATCAACTCGATCCCCATCTGTTTGAGTTCGCGCACCATTGCCTCAGGATCCGGCCAGTAATCAAGGTCGAACTTCCATTCCCCCTGCTTCGTCCAGTGAAAAAAGTCAACAACAATAACAGAGATCGGCAGTCCTCTGCTCTTATATCCCCTGGCTACCTCCAGCAGCTCCTCCTGTGTCTGGTACCTGAGCTTGCATTGCCAGAAGCCCATCCCATATTCCGGCATCATTGGCACCGTACCCGTGGCACGGGCATATGCTTCTTCAATTTCAGCAGGTGTTTCACCTGCGGTGATCCAATAATCTAATTGTTGAACAGAGCCTGCGTACCACTCAGTTACGTTCTTTCCAAAGGTTACCTTCCCGGTAGAAGGATTGTTCCAGAGGAAACCATAACCCTCATTAGAGAGCGCAAATGGCACACTTGCCTGTGAATTCCTGTGAGCAAGTTCAAGCGTACAACCCTTCACGTCGAGATAAGGCTGCTGGTATTGACCCATGCCGAAGATTTTTTCCTTCTCATTGGGTTCAAATCGCATGGTCAGTCTGAAATCATTCGTACCAGGTATGGGCGAATACTCGCGTGAATCAATGCATAGTGCGCTGACAAACTCATTCAGATTGGCACGGCTCCTGACAAACTCCTCAAGCAAAAGCTTGCCTTTCCTATTATAAAACGTAATCTTTCCACCTGCCGAAACACTTGCGACGATTTTGCCGTTTCTCACTTCCGCCGTAAGTCCATCCTCAGAAACGACGACTCTAGCATCTGCACATCTTTCCTGAGGCAGCAGAGCCCAATCATTACCGGTTACGATACAGGCCCGTTTTGTCCCGCGGACACGAAGGCTATCGATACCCCATGGTTCGATCCAAAGTATCTCATTATTACATTCACGGATCAATCTTGCCCCATCAATACTGAATAAGCTCTCCATATAATTCACACCCCCATGATCATTCTAGTACACTTCATAGGCCTCGTAAATGCAATAATATTGATTGGAATACGATGATTTTGATCTTAAGTGACTATTTATACCCACTTATTTATGGTAAAATGATATTGATTTATTTCATCCTATCCTATTATAAATATTATCTACTGAAAAGAGGCTGTCATGCAACCAAAATACACACACTCAGCCAGGTATAAATGCCTTGAATATCTGAAGAAGCATTCTGTTGATCTGTACTTAAGTTACTGTGGTATGGAAGAATGTGATCCGGGCCACGCTTATGGGCCGACAGCACGTTCCGAATTTCTGCTTCATTATGTATTAAAAGGCAAAGGTATATTTACAGTGGATGGAAAAACATATCCTCTGCAAGAGCATAATGCATTTTTGATATATCCCGATGAGATCACCTACTACAAAGCAGATCAAAACAATCCATGGACCTATATCTGGATAGGCTTTGGCGGTGTAAAGGCAGAAGCCTGTCTGAACCATGCTTCTCTTGGAAAAATAGACAGAGTTGGTCAATTTAATTGTGAGAACGAGCTTCTGGAATGTGTAACAGGTATGCTGAATGCAAGTAAATTAACATATGCTAATGATTTGAAAAGAGAAGGTTATTTATTCATGTTTCTCTCTCATCTCATCAGCGAAAAACAGAGCCCAGACTTGAGTATCCGACAGCATTTTTTCATAATTGGCTAAGCCGACAAAAATATTTCCCCGGCCAAAGTCGCCGCTCTTGAAAAAGCTTAAGTAGAATGATTGAATTGCCGGAATTATATTGAGAATGATCAGCCCAATGATAGTAGTGGCTATCAAGAACCAACCCCAAAACCATTCATTGATTGTAGAATTCTTACGTCGAGAGATCATGTGATTCACTCCTTGGGCATTTTTATAGCAGGGCTTTTGTAAGTATGACTATGCGGCAGCCCTGGAAAAGCCGCCGCATAGTATTATCTTTTTTTTAGTTATCTTTTCTCGCTATTCCTGTGCAAGGCTTTCGTTCATAACCGCTGCTGCATCCAGGCAAGCCTGTTCGACTGTTTTTTCTCCTGTGAATGCACCTCTCAAAGCTTCGTATGTCTTATCTTCCCAGACAGCTGTCGTATTTGAATAAGGTCTGATCTGAGCATATTCAACCATATCAATGAAGCACCCAATATCGAATATCTTGCTGGAGTTAACCCATGCGTCAGCAGTTCCATTGAATGCCGAGATCGCAATTCCAAGCTCTGCCTGCCTCAATTGACCTTCTTTTGAGCCAAGGTATTCGATCCATTTCCAGGCAGCATCAGCATTTTTCGTATTGGGCGCAATTGCGTAGCCAAGTCCGTTGAAGATCGATGCCTTTCCGCCATTAGGCGATGCCGGTAATACTGTTACATCAAAATTCTTTGCCATAAACTCATTTGTAGTAAAGCCCGACAGATTCCATGATCCGAATAATCCCATCGCACAAAGCCCGTTCTGTATAACCTCTGCACGTTCAGAATCTGCGAATATCTGCGGTGACAGACCTTCTTTAACCAGTTTTACATAGAATTCCATTGCTTCAATTGTCTTTGGATCATCATACCCGGATTTTTTATCTGGCGTAATTACTGATCCTCCATTCTGGTATATGAAGTTATAGAATCCTTCCTGATTATGCATTGCTGCAAGAAAACCATACTGAGACTTATCTGCTTTTGTAAGCTTCTTTGAAGCTTCATACAAGTCGTTCCATGTCCAGGTAGCGTCCGGGTACTTAACACCGGCTGCATCAAACATAGTCTTGCTATACCATAAGCCAATTGTATCATAATCTTTTGGAACACAATACTGCTTCCCGTTGAAATTGTATATGGAAACCAGTCCGCTTGGGAAGTTTTCCATTTTAACCGAGCTGCTTTCTGCTATTTTGCCGGTCAGATCAAGCATCATTTCATTGGAAGCGTATCTGTAGATATTATTAGAGTGCATCCAGAATGTATCGGGCAGTGTGCCGGAAGATGCTGCAGCATCGAGTGCCGTCCAGTAATCAGCCCAGCCGTTTAACTGAATCTCAATCTTTATATTCGGATTTGCTTTTGTGAATTCTTCTGACATTGTTTCAAAGCCAACTGCCTGATTCGCATCCCACAGTCCATATGTAACCGTTACCGGCTCACTGTCCACCGGTGCATTCTGCGCAGGTTCTTCGTTCGCTTTTGTATTATCCTCTGTCTGTTTAGCAGGCGCTGCTTTAGGTTCAGGGTCGGCTTGAGTGCCACAACCCGTCAACATCATTGCCAATGCCAATGTCAATGCCAGAACAAATGCAAAAATACGTTTTCTCATGGAATTTCCTCCTTATAATATGGTCTTGACCATTTGTTAAGGCTATTTTATCCCAACAGTGCTTTTATCAAAATGGATTCATGTGATGCCAATATAGAATAATGTGACAGAAAAATACACTATTTTTAGTTAAAAAGCGGGAAGCAGAACTATCTGCTTCCCGCTTTTGTGGGGTGAGCTATGGGGATCGAACCCACGACCTCCAGGGCCACAACCTGGCACTCTAACCAACTGAGCTAAGCCCACCGCAACTGTGACAACTTTCAGAGACATATGCTATTTTAAGGCACTGAGCAGGTTTTGTCAAGTGCCAAGTTCCTTCATCACAGCTCATCAAGTTCCTTCAGCCAAAGCTCAGCAGTTGCGGTTCTTTGACAGTTGAATAAGAGAAAAATCCCTGCGAGCCTTGATATAGGCTTATTTTTTTGTCAAAATTTATGATTTTTACTTGCGTAGTTTTGCGTTATGTGTTATAATGTAGGTGTTTGGAGGGATTCAGGTATGAGATTACAAATATCTAAATCGAAAAATGCTGCTTCACTTTATGTTATTAAAACAACATACACCAGTGGGAAGGAGCATACAAAAATTGTAGAAAAGCTCGGGACTTATGAAGATCTTAAGGAAAAGCTCAATGGGCAGGACCCGATTGAATGGGCAAAGAAATACATCGAAGAACTGAACCAAAAGGAAAAAGATGAAAGCCAAGAAGTCCTACTCAAGCGTTCTCCCTCCAAGATTATCCCGAAAGGAGAGCAGCGTTCCTTCAACGGCGGATACCTGTTTCTCCAGAAAATCTATCATGAGCTTCGGCTTGATAAGCTTTGTGCGGAAATCTCCCGGAAGTACAAATTTACATTCAACCTCGATTCGATCCTGTCCCGATTGCTTTACTCTAGGATTATCTATCCTTCTTCCAAACATGCGACTTCCGAGCTTTCCAAAGAGTTTATCGAGCAGC
>JAEYRF010000237.1 GCA_023409615.1 Bacillota bacterium
ATGGCAAGACTCCGATTTCCGGTTGCTGGTATTATAATCACCTAAGCAAGAAGACAATTGAAAGTGCCGGAAGATATACAAAAACAAGAATACTGAAGGTGATTTTTAAGGAGCAGGAAGCTTCGGAAGAATCGGACACTTAGACCTGCCGGAGCGTTAAGCACCACGCTTAACAACAACCCGGGGCAATGAAGTGATTTATTGCTAAAGGTTACTGGGAACAGATGAAAAAATGAAGAATGGGATATCCTTTGCAGTGATATCCCATTGGAGGTCAAATCCCGGATTGGCCGAAAACTTTTGAATTATCTGCCCTCTACTACCCATTGGAGGTGAGAAATCAGTTTTGACGAACTTCTGAAAAACTTTTTCTCCTTCACTACACCACTGCGGATTGGAAAGGCGTTTGGCCGAAGAAATCATAATTTTTATGAAAAATCTTCATCATTCACTTACATGGGAAAAATGTCAACCCCCATTGCCCACTGGAGGTGAGGATACAGTTTAAACAGATAATCTGAAAATTTCTTTGCTCCTACCTATTAGCCACGGAAGCTGGGCAGATTAGACAGTTTATGAATATTTCTTAGCCACGGCAGAGGGCATTTTTTGTCGGTCTAAAACAAAAAAGTAGCCCTCACACAGAAGAATCTGCGAAAGGACTGCTCAGAGTCTATTCTTTGTGTACTTTACTTACATTGCAATTCTCCATGTACCAGAGGTAACATCTCACACACTTTCTAAGGAGGACGATGTTATGAGGAAGTTATTACAGGAGATAAGTGACTATATAGCGGCACACCCACCGGAGTTTAGTGCTGTGGCCGCTTGTACGATTCTTAATGCAATCTACGGCCTCTACAATGAAGCCAAAGGCATGGATAACGATGAAATAAAAAGAGATTTCGACATGTTGTACTCCAGAATGCATGGTTATCCATTACGAGAAATCGACAAAATCATTGATGTCGTTTGCAGTCTATGCCGGGAACATGAGAAAGCTGGTTTTGCGGAGGGTGTGAAAATTGGTGTCCGGCTGAAACAGGAATTGATGCACAATTAGCTTTTTCTCTATATCCCTATTGCTTTTTTGCTATCTAAACGCTATAATAACTATATATTCGTGCAGAGGAGATGCAATGCATATGGATATCGGTGTTGCGATAAAAGAAATCCGAATTAAAAGCCTGCTGAGTCAAGCCGATTTTGCCAAGGAACTCGGTGTGTCTTTTTCTACTGTTAACCGATGGGAAAATAGAAGAGCAGTTCCCGGCTTTAAGGCGCTTAAAAAAATTAAGGATTTTTGCGCCCAAAACATGATCGACTTCAATGTCGACAGGTACATATCAGAATAAATATAATCGGAGTGACCTCATATGGAGAAATATACAGTAATAGATTTATTTGCCGGCGCGGGAGGATTGAGTTATGGTTTTCTGCAAACAAATAAATTCCGCCTCGTTGCAGCGGCAGAAATAAACAAAAATGCGCAAGCCACTTATAAAGCCAACATCGCCGATACTTTTCCGGGGTTTGTGTTCATTGATAATGTTGTGGGTTATAATTTTTCAAAGTTGAGTGCAGAATTAGGCGGAATCGATATTGTTATCGGAGGGCCTCCATGCCAAGGATTTTCTAATGCTAACAGGCAGAAGAATCACTTAATTAGCATGAACAACAGCTTGGTAAAAGAATACTTCCGGGCAATTAAAGAAATAAGACCCCTTGCATTTGTCATGGAGAATGTCAGTATGCTCCGGTCTGATACGCACAGATTTTATGAATCTCACAAAGATAACGCAGATATCGATGCACTTATCGAGCGCGGATATAGTATACCCAAACGCCATGATTCTGTTATGGTAGCAAGTAGTAGATTTGAAGGTATAGATTATGGGCAGATAGAGACTCTCAATGTCGATGCTCTCAGTCTACCTGCTGATTTGGGTCAACTCCTATCTGTGTTAAATAAAAACAAAAGTAATCCTCGGAGACTACCCAATTATCTAATAAAGCACAGCGCAGAGATTTCTGTACAGATCGATGCATATATTGCGCAGATCGCCAATCCAAATGGTGTTCAGCAGAGTACGATTCAGCGTCTTCGAATTATTAAAAATGCAGTCGATATGAATAATATTGAACTCTGTGTTGAAGCACTGGATGATATTGTAAAAATGCAGAAGACGCTTTCTACAATCCGTGAAATACAGCAGAACGAATTAATTGGCACATACCGGGCAACTGAGGCGGGTATGCTGTACTACGATGTGAACTCTTACTCTGTAATCGACTATATCAACGCGATTCTCGGGGATGAGTACGTCCAGGATGGTTGTACGGTAAATGCAGAATGGTATGGGGTGCCGCAAGAAAGAAGACGCTATATCGTAATTGGTGTACGCAAAGATGTTTTAAAAAAGGAAAGATTGTTGATGCCCACAGCACCTGAAAATGTTACGCTTTTGACGGTCGGAGATGCCATTGCAGATTTACAAGGCTATGATGCCTGTTATGAACCAAAGCACACCGAAATTCCATATTATTGCGATGATGAACTTTCCGATTATGCAACCTTTATGAGACTGGAAAGCACGGGTGTAAATAACCATATTACGACAAAAACCACAGATGTTGCTATGAAGCGTTTTCAAGCTATCCAGCAGGGCAAAAACTTTCACAGCTTGGATACATCACTAAAAGACACATATTCCAAGCCTGAGCGTACGCAGAACACAATCTATCTACGTCTGGATCCGACGAAGCCAAGTGGCACTGTGGTGAATGTGAGGAAATCCATGTGGATTCACCCTATACTTGACCGAGCAATCACAGTTCGAGAAGCAGCGAGGTTACAATCTTTTCCGGATAGATTTATATTTGTAGGTTCAAAGGATGCCCAATATCAGCAAGTAGGCAATGCAGTTCCGCCATTGCTTGCTAAAGGAGTAGCGTTAAAAGTTATTGAAAATCTTAAATAGTTCAGAAATGATAGAAATATCCGCAGAATAGCCAATTCTATTCTGCGGATATTTTTGATTCACGAACACTGTATGCATGCGTTACATTATCCGTATATTATATAATATTTGAAAAATGATGTAATTTATTTTGCATACATAATTGACAAATGCAATTCTGGGTGATATTATTATTTCGACAAAATACACTGGAGGTTCCATATATGAAGCAGGAACAGGAAACCAAGCGTGATAAATTCGTTAGGCTGGCCGAAGCACGAACCAACAAAATTATTAATATGATTCAGTTGCTGGGCAATTGCTCCAATTCCAGCGCGTATTACTACACACAGCAAGATGTCGATAAGATCTTCGCAGCCATTGAAGCAGAGTTGCGTGAAGCAAAAAAGAAATTCAGCAAGGATGAGGCGAAGAAAAGCACCCGTTTTACACTGGAATAATAAGGAGGCGTTTTTATGAGTATAAGTACATTAATGCCCATTCCTCAAAACTTCAGAAACAATGTTGACTGGATTCTTGGCGCCTATACAGATGCGGACGTTACTTTTCCGAATGGCTTCCAGAAAGATGCTATTCAGAATGCGGTCGGTGCCAGAAAAAATCACAAATGGAATAACTGGTCTTGTGACATTTCTTTGATTGAAAATGAGCATGGCCGTTTTGTTGTGGTTGAGGATTCCGGTACTCTTGGTCTCACTGGCAAAAATACGCACGGTGATGAAGTAAATACCATGATGGCGCGCGGTGAAGTCCTTCCTTCTGAGGAGCGTCTCTCCCGCTTTACCTCTATGTTTAACTCTGGAGGTAATACAATGGGGGGTGGCCTTTTCGGCGCTGGTAAGAGTGTGTACTCTGTTGCCTCGGAAGAATATACATATTATTTCGACTCTTTGAGGGAGGACGGAAAGTATGTAGCAAATATAAATAACCAAGGTCAGGTCTGGCCGCTTGCCTTCGAAGGTGATGAGGCAAAGAAGTTTATTTTTGATGCCACAGGCCTTTCTGAAAAACGCACTACCGGAACCCGTGTTATAATTAAATCCCCAAAGGCTGAACTGGCAGACTCAATCACCAGCGGTGAAATTATTCCCTATATACAGGAATCTTGGTGGCTAATTATCTCTCGATTGGGCAACAATTCGTATATTTCCGTTAATGGCACCCCCGTCACTGTTCCCACAGATATCAAAGACGGCACCCATATCTATGAGTTGCAGTCTCCTGAGACCTATGCTTCTCATTATAAAGTAAAGCATTTCGGTCTGTATGTATTTCAGAACGGCGGAAATCGTTGGGAAAAAATCTCTTATTACCGTAAAGGTATGAAAATAGGCGAAATCGAACTAAAGGATATCCCGGAAAAAATAAAGGATAAATTTTGGGGCTATATTGAGGTTGATGAAGCCTGGGAGGCCGAACTGGCTGACATCGAAGATAAGGTACACTTTGGCGTGAGCAAAGGAAAACGAAAAACCACTACTTATCAGAATCTGAAAAATTATTGTAACGCCAAGGTTTGGGCGAGTCTGACTGAGTGGGGATTCATTCGGGATAAAGAGAATGCCGATAAGAAACTCCGGGATAAATTACAGCAAATTGCTGACAATCTGCAGGATTTGTTCGATAAGCTCGGATTTGAGGATTTGGGTAAGGGGCCTCAGAAGGCAGATTTTGATGTGCGTTGGCAGAATATTCTTTACCCGATTCCTAATACAGAGCGTGTTACCTCCGGTGACAAAATAGGCTTTACCGTTCGGATTAATAGTTCCTATGCTGCTGACAAAAAATTTGAGTACAGACTTTATGTCGAAAACCCTCAAAACGGATCGGTCGTACATCAGATCGCAACCGAAAAAATCACTGTAAATTCCAATACGGTTTTCACCCAAGATTTCAGCTTCGCTGTAAATAAAACCAATTCTATCAAATTCGCTGAGAACCGGATTGTCTTGGTTGTAAAAGTTATTGGTAGCGGAAAAGAAAAGCGCAAGGAACTTCCTTATTACTTCGACATTGACAAGCCTGTTTCTCAGCGCGAGACGGTATCATTGGTTCTGCATGAGTGCATATTCCCGCAACAAGGTAGCCGCCGGGTTAATTTTAATGAATCCGTAAAAAAGGTTTGCTACCGCATTGAGAACAAGCGTAATCATGAATTGTACTACAAGCTGAACATCAGCATCCACAATGCCAGCGATCCCACCTGTCCCAAAATTACGGATGTGGCTTCTTTTACTGGAACTGTAAAACCTTTTGAGGATGTGATTACGCCCTATGTCGATGACATTCTGTTCTCGGAGGCTGTTTACTCACAGTATCTGTCTGAGGGTGTGCTTGAATTACGCGCTCGGTTGATTGCCAACGAAGATGACGCAGAGTATGAAAAGGGTGATAAAATCACATTCTATCACTATAAGATTTTCCTCAATTGTGACGAAAAGCACGGTAAGAGCGAAGCCTTTGAGATTAAGAGTGTAGATGCCCCTGGTGACTACCGCCGATCCTGGAATACTCCCGGTACAGGCCGTAGTATCTCTGTTAACATCGGACACACTGCATATCTTAACCTTCAGGACTATCCTGATATCCAGAATGAATATCTCAGAGAGCAGATGCTGAAGCAGTATGTATGGCTGTATCTTTCTGAGGGACGATATGATATGTTTGGTGCTGAATTTTCAGACCTTGAGCCACAAGAAGCAGCACCCAGAGTCCTGGAAAAAATCGAAACCGTATACTATGAAAGTTTAAAGTGAGGTGACTAACAATGGGACGCCTTGTTTCACTTGATTCCGAAGGTCGTCTGGTCTATGAAGGTTTGTTGTCTTCACAGGAGAAAGCAACCGTCGACGAAATCCTGAATGCGCTGAAAACTGAAATTCCGCAGATCGAGGCAGATTTAGAAGCTGCTTATGGGCAAAGTGTCTGGTATAAGTATAATTTGGGGCTTTTTCTGGGAAGCCTCTTGGAAAAATACGAGATTACAATTGCTGAACGGCGCAAATTTTGGGATGAAATCAAGGTTTTTGCTACCCAGACGGAACGGAAAAGAAACGAAGGAACAAAAGCTGTAACTCGTAGCTTTTATCAGCAGTGCTATATTCTCTCGCAGCAAGGCAAGGATGTTGTCGAAAAACTCACGTGGAGGCAATGGCAGGATATTCTTGATAGAGTGGGCAACCGTGAAGATGAGCGTATATTTCAGTGGCTTAAACAGGTCCCCGGTAAAATCCGTGAGGATGACTGGCGCGAGTTCGAAAAAGCACTCAACCTATACTTGAAAGGCAAAGATACCAGTGTGTTTGATACGGATGAATTATTTGCCATTTATGATTCGTTGATGCAAATGTGTAGAATTTGGCGTGAAAAGTTTAAAGTTTTCTCTACCGAGCATCCAAAGTCTGCCAAAATCAAGACCAAAGGAACATGGGCCAAAAAATACTATGCTCGCTGTTTCGTACTCAAAAAAGAGCAACGAACAAAGATTGTGACTGAGGAAATGAGCCATACAGCATTTACTGAACTTATGGGTTAAGCGCAACAGTAAAGAAGGGCCCACAACAGACATTATTACCTGTTGTGCGACCCTTATGTTGTTTCTGTTCGCACTTTGTTATCTGGACTATTTGTACTTTTTATGGCATAGTGTCTTGCTACAAGAATGTGCAGATATATACCAGTGCAGTTACAGCAATCCAATAGCATCGTAATAAAAAACGACCGTATCCCAAGGGATTTCTCAGAGATGCGGTCGTTTAGCTATATTTGAGAAGGAGGTGTGATATGGGGAACATACTTGAAGAGTTTTGGTACGGGAATATAAATCCCAGGAGCAAAGTACGGAAAAGAGCCGGGCAATCAAAGAACTCCTCAAACTTATGGGATGAAATCGTGACCGGCTACATGATTCCATGACTGCAGTACAACGGGAGACCCTTGAAAAGTACGATGACTGTGTCAATGAGATGCACAGCATTATGGAACTGGAGATATTCTCCTATGCTTTCCGGCTCGGCAGTAGGCTTATGCTTGCAACGCTGGTGGATAACGCCGATGGTGTAAAACGAAAAAGACCACACAGCAGACAGTGTAGCCTGTTGTATGGTCTTTCTGTTGGCACCGCTTGAGGACGTCACTCAAAAATTACTGTTGTTTTCAATAATCCCTTAATGAACGCCCGAAACGGTAGTCCGTTTTTACGACACAGCCCTCAGCTTATTATGAAGACGAACCCATCAATTCATACGGAACAGCAAGACCCATCTGAAAGAATGAATAAATACTATTCGTGTACAATAGTTTATTAAAGAGGCAGATTGGACGATAAGGAATTACAACCTATGGCGAGAGTTTTTTTGATTTTCCTATGGGATAAGTTTAAAAACTGAAAGATAGGGAAAATTAATATAATAGAAAGCTAGGATATATGAATAAGACAGAATAATAATTGCCTGCCTGCAGGCACT
>JAEYRF010000251.1 GCA_023409615.1 Bacillota bacterium
CCCTCTTGGAATTCCAATTCTTTTTCGCAATAGTCCAACACCCCATGAAAAATAAAAATTGTATATCACATCAACTTAGGCATCGTTAAAAAACAACTTCCACTAATCATTTACGGGGAACTACAAAAACCGCTCCATTCCCCAATAGATTTCGCTAAAGCGAAATGTTACATTAGTGTAGCATTTCTGCGAAGCAGAAATCCATTAAAAAAAGAGGAAGTAATTTTTTATTCGAGCCTTATATAGTATTTACCAATCGTTGAAGAATATTCAATTACAATCATGAGCGGTATGTTATGTGAGTATATCATCATAAAATATTATTGTGGCACAGACTATTGAAGATACAAAAAGGGGACGCATATCATGACCCGCGTCCCCCACTAATTAACATATATTTCACTTATTCAATTAATTTTGTGTTTTAAGCTTTTCCGTCGCAGCCGAGAACGTTGACAAGCTTATTTTTAACAAGATCCTTGATGGCCGTTCTTGCCGGCTTGAGGTACTGTCTGGGATCAAAATGCTCAGGATGCTGAGAGAAATATTCTCTAATGGTTGCTGTCATTGCAAGCCTAAGGTCGGAATCGATGTTGATCTTACAAACCGCGGATCTTGCAGCCTGCCTCAGCATTGCTTCGGGAACGCCCTTAGCACCGGGCATATTTCCGCCGAATTTGTTGATCTTCTCAACCAGTTCGGGAATAACAGAGGAAGCACCATGAAGAACAATCGGGAAACAGGGAAGTCTTTTGCTTACTTCATCAAGAATATCGAATCTGAGCTTAGCTTCGCCCTTGAATTTAAATGCACCGTGGCTTGTTCCGATGGCAATAGCAAGTGAGTCAACGCCTGTCTTTGATACAAATTCCTCAACTTCTTCAGGCCTTGTGTATGAAGAATCCTCTTCGGATACATTGACATCATCCTCAACGCCTGCAAGTCTGCCAAGTTCGCCTTCAACCACAACGCCATGAGCATGTGCATATTCAACGACCTGTTTGGTCAGCTTGATGTTTTCTTCGAAGGAATGGTGCGATCCGTCGATCATTACAGATGTAAATCCGCCGTCTATACAGGATTTGCAAAGTTCGAAGGTATCACCGTGATCAAGATGCAGGCAAATTGGAAGCCCTGTTTCCGAAATAGCAGCTTCAACAAGTTTCATCAAATAAGTATGATTAGCATACTTCCTCGCGCCTGAAGATACCTGGAGAATAAGTGGAGCATTAACTTCCTTTGCGGCTTCAGTGATGCCCTGTACGATTTCCATGTTGTTAACATTGAAAGCTCCTATTGCATAACCGCCTTCATATGCTTTTTTAAACATTTCCGTTGATGTTACCAATGGCATAAAAACAACTCCTTTTTATATAGTATTAATATTACATAACAATGATAGATTATGTATTGTTACAAATTTATCATATTTATTCTATCAGATATAGACGTAAAATCAAGTTTTCTGTAAAATAAGTTCATTTCATTTCTTCAATCCATTCGGCATGTCTTCCATCTCTTAAGAACACCGGGATTATTTCCAGAGGTGTTTGCACACAAACACTCTGCCCGCCTTTATAAACTTCACCGCTCCAAAGGCTGGTCCATTCGGAGCCACCCGGCAGGTATACTTCCCTTGAAGTCATGTTCTCATATGCCACCGGCGCAATCAGCAGGTCGCCCCCAAACATGTATTGATCCTTCAACGTCCAGCATACTTCGTCCTCCGGGAACTCATAGAACATGGTTCTCATAACCGGTGTCCCTTTATCATGTGCCTGACTCATCAATTCACGGGTATACGGGCGCATCGCTTCCCTCAGTTTCATGTACTTGCGTAAAATGTCATACGCTTCGTCACCGAAGCTCCACACTTCGTTGCCGCTTCCGGTAAATAACGCAGAGCTCCCGTCCTTCCTGCTTAAATGAGTGGTCGGCTGTCTGTCACCATGCAGGCGCATGACCGGGCTGAAGGTCCCGTACTGGAACCATCTTACCAGCAACTGCCTGAAGCTTTCATCCTCAGGATTTCCTCCGTGAAAACCCCCAATATCAGTAGTCCACCAAGGTATGCCGCAAATCCCCATATGCAGTCCTGCACATATCTGCTTTCTAAAATCCTCATATGAGCTCCAGATATCCCCGGACCAGACAAGTGCGCCATAACGCTGGCTTCCCAGCCATGCGCAGCGGACGAGATTTATAATTTCCTTCTGACCTTGCGCAGCCATACCCTCGCAAAAAGTTCTGGAGAACATCTGAGGATAAATATTGCCTATCTGGACGTTGGGGCCGGCATAATAGCGATAATTGTCAAAATCGTAAACGTTGTATTCCGGCTCCGCTTCATCCAGCCAGAAAATCTTTATACCATAGTCATAGTAATTCTTTTTACATTTCTCCCACACAAATCTTCTGGCTTCCGGATTAGTCGCATCATAGAAGTTGCTGTAGCCTCCGAACAGCATGCTTATATTGACTCCCATCTCAGGCTTGACAAGCAGGTTCCTCTCTCTCATTTCCTGATAATTCTCACTTTGAAGGTCGATCTGCGGCCATACTGATACCATCAGTTCAATTCCCATTTCCTTAAGCTCGTCAACCATGGCTTTCGGATCAGGAAAGAATTCTTCATCAAACCTGAAATCGCCCATTTTAGGCCAGTGAAAAAAATCACATACAATAACGTCGATTGGCAGTTTTCTTCGTTTATACTCCCTTGCTACCTCCAGCAACTGCTCCTGATTGTAATACCTAAGTTTGCACTGCCAGAAACCAAGACCGTATTCTGGCATCATCGGAACCTTCCCGGTCACTTCCGCAAAGGCCTCCTCTATTTCCGCCGGCGTATCGCCTGCAGTTATCCAGTAATCCAATTGTTTCGTGCTTTCAGCGTACCATTCTGTCCGGTTCTTGTTGAAGCTTGCCCTCCCAATTGCGGGATTGTGCCACAAAAATCCGTATCCCAGGCTTGATAGTACGAATGGAATGCTTGCCTGCGAATTCCTGTGTGCCAGTTCAAAAGCGCAGTTCTTTATATCCAGTACTTCCTGTTGATATTGACCCATTCCATAAAGTTTTTCGTTTTCATCGGATTCAAAGGAAGCTGTCAAACGGAAATCTCCGCCAATAATCGGTTTGAAGTTGCGGGCCGACAAATTGAGCGCGCCATGGTTGCTCAGCTCGCGCAAAAGGAGTCTGCCGTCGCTGTTGTAATAGCTGATCCGGCAGTTCTGCGTCCATTCAATTTTCTCAAGTACCGCTTTTATCTTCCCATTTGTGATTGAAGCTGTATTCTCCCGGATTTCAATATCTGCCTCGCATTTTTCAGCAGGCAGCAGCGCATAGTCCGTGTCAAGTAATTCGCCCATCATGACCGATCGAACACGAAAGCTGTTTTTGTTCCATGGCTCAATCACTAGCTTTTCTCCGTTAAAATTCCAAACGAGCCTATTTGATTCATTAATAAATATACCCATGTTCCGACCCTCCTCAATATATCGTTTAAACTATCCAGTGAAGCTGTTTTCAGATTTTCTTTTCAATTTCCAATGGGGGCAAGCAAAGCTTGCTGCCCGCCCATGCATCCTGAGTGGGACTGTGACGTTGTTAAAACTGGTTTATCAAGGGGAAATATACCGTGTACTTCTCGTCAACCACTTCATTTAGCGGGATGAAGCGTATTTTCGGATTCCGTCCGAGGGTCCTGTACTCGGTAATCCAATTGTTCCATTCTCTTTCGTGGAATACGGCCAGTGCAGACTCAGGCCTCTCCCTGTCCATCTCGAGGGCGTGCTCTTCTTCGGTAAGGCCTGCCAAAACAACAGGTCCGTCCATGAATGCCGCATAATCCTCTTTGCCCGGTACAGGGCAGCATGTCAGTTTCTTTGGAAACTCCAGCACTATTTCGTCATTGTGCCAGGTTTGGTCTATAGTTGAATATCTCGATGGCTTGTTTTCCGACTCTAGTATTTTGCCATTTATGAAAATAGCCGCCTCACCGTTAACCCACCAGGGAATCCTGACATTAAGCATAAAGCGTGAAGGAGTATCGCACTTTACGTTTATTTTGACCTTTACGCAGTCAGGCTTACGAACCGCCTCCGATTGATTATCAAATTGGGTCGTAACCTTTACCTTCGAGGAACCGCATTTCCAATTGAGCTCCGAAGGGATGTACTGCTGTACATACAAGCTGTCGTTACCCTCATAATAAATACCGGTCTGAAGGTATGGATGAGCCTGTACGAGAGTTCCGTGGCAGCACCAGAAATCTTCCGTCGCAGATCCCCATTTTTTTACCGAGCCTGGAGCAAGCGGTAGGAAATAGGTAATTAGCCCGGTATTTTTATTCTGTTGTGCCAAGATTCCATTGACCATATTTCTTTCCCAGTAATCGCCGAATATCGGATCACCAGTCCAGCGGTAAAGGTAGTCTGAAAGCCTCATCATATTGTAAACGGTGCAGTGCTCCTGATTTTTCTCACCGAGTCTCGCAAAGAATTCAAATGGAGGCGTCCATATTTCACCATGCGTCTGACCTCCGGTACAGTAATACCCCCTGTCATCAACAGCCATCTTCCAGTATGCCATGGCGATCTTTTTCCATCTGTCGTCTCCGGTTACCTCCCAGGCTCTGGCCGCTCCGTGTATTTCGGGGATAGTGGTGTTGGCATGCATATTCGTAATGGCGTCCTCACCCTTGATAAGGCGATCAAACAGGCGCTTCCTGTCATATTTATACATCAGGTCAAGATGCTCCTGTTTGCCGGTTTCACCATAAAGATTGGCCCAGACTTCGAGCATACCTCCGGTTTCACAATCCAGTATGTCATCCATCTGAGTCCTGTCGAAGCCGGATGTCCATTTACTAAACCACTTTGCATAATTGCAGAGGATTTCAAATGCCTGAGTATTACCAGCGTTCTTATACATATCCCACAGACCCATAAGGGTTTTATGTACCGTGTATTGCGGCGCCCATACCTGCTTGCCCCTTGCAATCCAGTCAAAATACTTTTCCGGTATGGGGCCTGCCCATTCTCCTCCGTTTTCCTTCTGACATATGCCGAGCTCTGATACTATATGGTCTGCCTTGCCTTTTATCTCAGTGTCATTGTTCAAAGTGAACATCATAGACGCCGCAGAAAGCCAGTGCCCCAGAAAATGGCCCCGAAGTTGGCATCCCGGGTGCTCCCAGCCTTTATGGCAGTCGTCCAGTGTCGGAGAATAGACTACATTTACACCTGCTTCCCAATAATAATTTTGAAGAAGCTTGTCCGAGTCAAGGCTAATCATATACTTTCTGTTCAACTCGTATCTTCTGTTAATCTCTCCCTGCAGCAGTCTCACACTACCCGGACTTACGGGCCTCACCGCATAAATATTCGCATCCATATAGTTTCCCTCCGCAATTTTTATTTTTACATACAACCCTTCAGGTCTGGAATATTATATTATTTCTTCCCGAACCGAATTACGTTCCAGGACAGCTTGTTTAGCACCGATTTTGCTTTGCCGTCGTCGACTGTTGTCTGCCCGCCTTTATGCGGCACGACATTAAACGGATTTTCCGGCGAATTTACGGCATTCCTGTCCTCATGTTCCAGAACGATATGCTCCAAAACATCAAATCCAGGAAATCCTACCATGTCAGTCTCCACAACCAGTTGATCCTCTTCGTCCCTATTTACGCAGAACATCGTCAGTTCATTCTTTTCTTCATTATAAACGAGTACCGTTTCAATATAAGGAACATCGCAGAAATCCGCGCTGTCATATTTGGGAGACTCAACAATAGGCCTTAGGACCTGTCCCCTGCCGTATAGAGATGCATGAAGATACGGGTAAAATATTGTATTTTTCCATGCTCCACCACCGGCTTCGGTCATTATTGGAGCGATCGTGTTGACAAGCTGGGCTATGCACGCCATCTTTACGCGATCGGCATGCTTGAGCATAGTGATCAGCATACAACCTACCACAAGCGCATCCTGCATGTTAAAAATATTCTCGTTGATCGGCTGCGAGCTTTTCCATCTCATTTCCTGGGTTATTTCAGTCGGGTACCAGACATTCCATTCGTCGAAGGAGAGGTTGATGGTCTTTTTACTGCGAGTTTTGGCTTTTACATAATCACAGATAGAAATAACAGAACTAATGAATTGGTCCATATCCAGCGAACGTGCAAGGAAATTTGCAGTACCCTTCTCGTCATTCTTGTAGTATGTGTGAAGAGACAGATAATCCACATGTTCGTACGTGTGCTCCAGAATTGTCGCTTCCCATTGAGCAAACGTCGGCATACCGCTGCCTGAGCTTCCGCAGGCGACAAGCTCGATGCTTGGATCAACCCATTTCATTACTTTTGCTGTTTCACAGGCTATACGGCCGTACTCCTCTGCTGTTTTCCGGCAAATCTGCCATGGGCCGTCCATTTCATTTCCGAGGCACCATGTTTTAATCGAATGCGGCTTATCATAACCGTGCAATTTACGCAAATCACTCCAATATGTACCTCCCGGATGGTTGCAATACTCAACAAGCGTCCTGGCCGAATCGGGACCTTTTGTACCAAGATTGACAGCCATCATCACTTCAGTTTCAGCTAACTGCGCCCATTCGGTGAATTCATTTGTGCCTATCCTGTTTGTCTCAACGGAAGCCCATGCCAGATCAAGTCTTTTAGGCCTGTTTTCGACAGGTCCTATTCCGTCCTCCCAGTTGTAGCCGGACAGGAAATTGCCTCCCGGATAGCGCACTATCGGAACCTTAAGTTCCTTAACAAGGTCGATGACATCCTGACGGAAACCTTTTTCGTTTGCCGTTGGATGATCCGGTTCGAATATTCCTCCGTATACAGAACGTCCCCACTGCTCTACGAACGATCCGAAGATCCTTTTATCGACACTCCCAATAATAAAATCCTTGTCAATTTTAACATTTACCTTTTTCATCGTTCTATACTCCATCCTATATTTTTATTATACCCGTTAGAATCTCCTCATGAAGCTTGCTGCTTACTTTAATGTGTTCCATAATAATAGTAGCATATAGTATTGGGTAAAACAATTAACAAATACAAGTATTTATAAGATAATTAATTATTGATAAAAATTTGTCGATGTTAATTGCAATTTGTACTGTCATATGTTATATTTTAGTTTGATTTGACATAGATAGTATGTTTAGCGTCCTTTAGGCGCGGATTTCCTTTTAAACATACATGAAAGTCTGTTTAGCGCCTTCAAGCGCGGATTTCCTTTAAACATACATGAAAGTATGCTTAGCGCCTATCAGGTGCGAATCTACTTTAAAACATACACAGGAGGGATTATTATATGAGTGTATTAAAGGGTGCAGCAATTTTCGGACAATCCGGAGGACCAACATCAGTTATCAACGCCAGCGCTGCAGGCGTGTTTACGGAAGCTTTGGCACAGGGAGCCATCACTGCTGTCTATGGCGCAGCTCATGGCATCAGAGGTATTCTTGAAGAGAAATTCTACGATATGAGCAAGGAAGATCCATATGAACTCGAGCTCTTAAAGACTACTCCTTCCTCTGCTCTCGGTTCTGTCCGCTACAAGCTTAAAAAGGCTGAAGAGGATGACACTGATTACAAAAGACTTCTTGAGGTTTTCAAAAAGTATGACATCAGGTATTTCTTCTATAACGGCGGCAATGACTCCATGGATACCTGCAATAAAATCAGCAAATACATGCAGAAATCCGGTTATGAGTGCAGAGTAATGGGCGTTCCAAAGACGATCGACAATGACCTCTGGGGAACGGATCACTGCCCGGGTTTCGCAAGCGCCGCAAAATACATTGCCACTTCAACTATGGAAGTTTACCATGACGCAAGGGTATACGATAAGGGTATGATCACTGTTCTTGAGATCATGGGAAGAAACGCCGGGTGGCTTACAGCCTCGTCAGCTCTCGCTGCAAATGCAGGCTTCGGTCCGGATCTGATTTATTTGCCTGAGATACCCTTTGACATGGACAAGTTTGTTGAAGAAGCTACCGCTATCTATAAGAAACAAAACAATGTAATCATTGCTGTCTCCGAAGGTATCAGGGACAATAATGGCACTTATATTTCAGAATATGGCTCAGACCTTGCAAAGAACAAGGATGCATTCGGCCATGCACAATTAGGCGGCCTTGCGTCTACACTTGCTAATATCCTGAAGGAAAAAACTGGCGCAAAGGTTCGCGGGATTGAGTTCAGCCTTCTGCAGAGATGCGCCGCTCATGTTGGTTCATTAACAGACGTCAATGAAGCTTTCCTGGCAGGCCAAATGGCTGTCAGATTTGCAGTTGAAGGCAAAACAGACTACATGGTCGCTTTTGAAAGAGCACCGGGATCGGAATACAAATGTAATATTAAGCTGATCAATCTGACCGATGTTGCCAATACTGAAAAGAAGATTCCCCGTGAATGGGTAAACGAAGCAGGCAACGGCATGAAGCAGGAGTTCATCGATTACGCACTGCCACTGATCCAGGGTGTATCAACTCCTCCGCTGGAAAATGGCCTTCCGAGATTTGCAAAGCTGAAAAAGGTACTTGCCACGAAGTAAGGTGCTGCCTATAAACAAAGTACCGGTTGTAAAACAAGATTCCGGTTGCATTCAAACGCTCCCAGCCACTACGGCGGGAGCGTTTTATGCTACTACATATTTTTGAAGCTGTCCTACTGTGTTATCCTACCGTTCAATACCTGTCTTCTTTGCGACGGAATACCCGAAAAACCCAAGCTCCTTACCAAGCGACCAATACTTGCCGTGGGAATAGCAGATTAATCCAGCATTTTCCAGCACCAGCTTGCCCTTTTCATTTAAAAGCGCATCATCGACCTGGACGGCAACAATTTCCGCAATAAATATATCATGGCTGCCCAGTTCTATTGTCTGTCTCACAATGCATTCCAGTGATACAGGGCTCTCCTTGATGATAGGCACGTCAATGACCGATGCCTTTTCCGGTGTTAACCCGGCAAGCTTGAATTTATCAACATCTCTTCCCGATTTTACACCACATAGATCTGTTGCATAGACTAGCTTTTCAGTTGTCAGATTTACTGCAAACTGCCCTCTTTCCTTGATTAGTCCGTAGGAGTATCTTTCCTTCCGTACCGATATAGAAAGCATTGGTGGATCGGAATTGACTGTTCCGGCCCATGCAAGCGTAATAATATTCGGCCTGCCCGACTGATCCGCACAGGATACCATTACGGCCGGTACGGGGTTGAGCATTGTAGACGGTTTCCAAACTTGTTTTGCCATGATATCTCCTCCAAATACGATACTTTGCTTAATCATTAACTCCTTTTGATGGTTCTATGCTTCCAGTTCACGATATTTCCTATCTGCTACGGCATATAAGGCCATCATGGACAGTACACCCAGAATAGCCGACACCATAGCGATCCCTATCAAAGCCACTGTAACGGAGAAACCGGTTATCAGCAACACCGCAGCTGCAGCAGCCAATATCATCATCACTGCGACTGACAGCAGCATTCCAATGCCTCCGTTCATGTTTTGCTTCATCGCTTCCTGTTCACTGTTCCATACAAGCTTTGGGTGGAATACATCCAACATCAGACTAAGAGCTGACATTGGCAGCGAAGCCATGAAACCTACCACCGTTGCGCCAAGTACCCATAATAGAGGCAGCTTTATAAAAAACAGCATGATTAAAGCTGTTGTCACTATACCTATACCTGAGACTAGCAGGCTTATCAATAGCTTGGCATTCACCTGCTGTCTAGCAGTAACTGGTATCATTTTTACAATCCAGAGTGTCCTGCCTTCTCTCGAAAGCGCAGTAGAAGCCACAAGATTCATCCCGGAAGTAAATATCATAAGACCAAGACCTCCTAGGAGCACATATGGTGCTATCTCCGGCCTGGCTATCTCTGCAAACAATGCCGCAAACTCCGGCTCACTTCCTTGTACGATCATCATTATAAGGAAAATGAAGGGGCCAATAATGACTCCCACTAGACTGTTCATAACATAAACAGGTGTCCTGATCAGCAGCATCCACTCGCGCTTCATCATTGCCTTTACCTGTCCGGACATTTTTCCAAACTGTTTTTGCTTCTGCTGATCCGTAAGAATTCTTTTCTTTCTGCTGACTTCCTGTCCTGCCAGAAGCGCCTTATAAAATACCTTGTTTGACAGTATCATCAGAAGTACGAAAAGTAAAATGCAAACAAGCAGGAATAATAAGAGATATCCGATGCCTTCCAATCCGGCCTCCGTCAAGCTCCTGGCCGCCCACAGCAGCGGTGGGAACCTCTCCCCCATCATATCTGCCAGCCCTGTCTGACCCGTTATAAAATTTTGAATATCATCAGCATTATTAGGCATTCTCTGCATAAACATGCTGAATCCCATCGAAAGTATAAGTATTGCTATTCCGCCAACAATTGCGAGAAAATCTTTATATCTTCTCAGATTGACAACCCTCATCAGCAGCATCATTAATAGTGCAGCAACTGTCAATGGCAGAACCGGAACAGCAAGTATCAATAAAAGGCTTTTGATCCAGTAGAGGAAACCCTGTGCAGTTCCGATTCCATAAATGATGATCGGCGGAAGAAGGATTGGCATTGATGTCAGGTATTCATTAACCATGACCACGGTAAACTTCCCGCCAATGACCTCATAAGGCTTCAGCGGCAATGGCACAATGGACTCAAGATCCTTTGAGAAGTAAAATGTACCCAGGATATAAAACAATCCAAATATAAGTATTGTGACCTGTGCAAGTAAAATCGACAATGTCAGTATCATTCCGGGCTGCCCCATCATTGTACCGGCGGCAAAGAGAGATATCATCAGCGCTGTATACAACACCAGAAGCGGAATCAGTGATACAGCAATGACCACTGCAATCAGCACAGGCTCCCAGAGCTTTTTCTTCTCTCTTGTGAAACGATATTTCAGAGCTGAAATGCCGTAATTCACATTCAGTTGCATTTTTAGAAAAGCTGCAAATGGTTTCATTTTTCAGTCAACTCCAGAAAAATATTTTCGAGGGATTCCTTCATGTCTCCCTGCCTGAGTTCGTCAATTGTTCCTATGGCTATAAGCCTGCCCTTATGTATGATACCGATCCTGTCGCAAAGTTTTTCAGCTACCTCAAGGACATGTGTTGAAAAGAAAACTGTATTACCGTTGGCACAGTGTTCCCTCATCTGATTCTTAAGCAGGTGAGCTGATTTCGGATCAAGTCCTACCATTGGCTCATCAAGTATCCAGACAGAGGGATCATGTATCAGGGCGCCTGTCAGCGCTATTTTCTGCTTCATGCCGTGAGAATAGCTCTTAATAAGGTCAGCTGCGGCATCGTTTAACTCAAACATGTTCAGGTAATTCTCGATCCTCTGTCGGCGCAGATCAACCGGCACCTGATAAATATCCGCCATGAAATTAAGGTATTCTGTACCCGTGAGACGTTCATACATATCAGGATTGTCAGGAACATAGCCAATTTTTTTCTTAGCTTCAATAGGATCCTTACGAATATCGGTGCCGTCTATCAAAATTGTCCCCACATCAGGGTTTAAAAGACCGACAATCATTTTAATCGTCGTTGTCTTGCCGGCGCCATTAGGCCCGAGAAAGCCAAATATCTCACCCTTCTTGATCGTAAGGTTCAAATTGTCAACTGCTTTGACAGAACCTTTATTATAGCTTTTAGATATACCCTGTATGTCGATCATGCCAATCCCTCCTCCAATTGTCTTCATTATGTCTACTCAATAACAATATAAGAAGCTCCATCCACTCTGGTCATTTTCTCACTATCGATATTAATAGACTTAATTTCATATTTTTCTGTTATCACATCTTTAGCCATACCGATGTATGTTTTAAGAATATCTTCGAAACCTATGCTGTGCTGCAAATTCTTACCCAGTATATCAATGATTCCCGGTAGCTTATCTATGTTCTTGAGCGTACCTTTTTGCTTTATCAGCTGTTGCAGGAAATTGAGCTGGTTCTTCTTGCGGTTTATATCTCCAATCTCCAGTAATGTTCCGTCTTCCCGATAGCCCTGCCTGAATCTCACAAAACCCTCGGCATTATATCCATCAAGAGTCTGCGTGCCCTTTGGTATATGTATATGCAGATCCTGCATTGGGTCGTCGTAATCCATATTGTACGGCACATAGATCTCAACGCCGCCCAAATGATCAACCAACTGTTTGAATCCTCTTGTATTAATCTTTAAATAATCGTCAATTTTAACATTGAATTTCTCTTCGATTACATCCGCCAGAAAGCTGATTGACCCCGGTTCGAAACTACCGTTATATTCGATAAGGTTTCCAATATGATGGGTATAGTTTATTCTGTAGACTCCGGGTTCATGCCTCAGTTTCACAGCTTCAAGCTTTTCAAGTATTTCCGTATTGTATTCAATGTATGTATCTCGCGGTATCATAATAAGGTTAACCACCTTATTGCTTTTATCAATACTGGCTATACCTATAGTATCGTACAGATTGTTAAGCTTGTCCTGTCCAATGATAAGTATATTTCTTGAGCCCTCCTCTGTAAGCTTCTGCGAGTAGGGCTTTCCGACAGTTAAAGACTCTACGGTTTCCTCCGCAGGCTCCAGTCCATCTTCACCCGCATCCTGTGGTAACCCTTCATGCTTTATCGCTGCATTGCTGTTATTTTTTCCTGTCAAATCCTGCTCCTCAACCAACAGTGGATCATCAGCATGCAGCACTCCCTTTTCACAAGCCACCATCAGAAGTATAATCCCAACCAGGGCGAGGACTGCGATCCATATGATTATGGTTTTGTTAGTACCCATTTATCATTATCTCCTTACAGTTTCATTCGCAATGTATTCATCCAATACATTCAATGATACCATTATGTACACCATTCTATTATAATAACATTTTCATTTGTATTCAAATGGAAAAAGGTTAAAATAATTGAAACACGGACACCGCAATTTTTTCTCATTTACAAAAACAGCTTTGAAGGTTATCATCAATAGAGGGTCACATACGCTAAAATACATGATACTTGGAGGTTACTTAAATGATGAAAAACATCAAAAACATTCCACAGGTAAAGCTAGGAATTATTTCGGTCAGCCGCAATTGTTTTCCGGTCTCCTTGTCTGAAGCCCGCCGCCATGCAGTCACTGAAGCCTGCCGAAATATCGGGCTTGAAATCTATGACTGTCCAATCACGGTGGAAAATGAAGTTGATGCACTAAAATCAGTTAATGATGCTGTGCGACATGAAGTCAATGCCGTAGTTGTCTTCCTTGGAAACTTCGGCCCGGAAACTGCTGAAACTCTTATCGCCTCAAAATTTACAGGCCCGGTAATGTATGTCGCGGCAGCTGAAGATTCGGGAGACCAACTGGTAGAAGGCCGTGGCGACGCATACTGCGGAATGCTCAACTGCTCTTACAATTTAGGCCTTCGCAACATTAAAGCTTATATCCCGGAGTATCCGGTCGGCAATCCTGCGGATTTGGCAAAAATGATCCTGGAATTTGTACCGGTGGCAAGAGGCTTACTAGGACTATCCGATCTGAAAATTGTTACCTTCGGTCCACGTCCGGATGATTTCCTTGCATGCAATGCACCAATCAAGCAGTTATTCAACCTTGGTGTAGAAATCCAGGAGAATTCAGAACTGGATCTGCTTGTATCCTTTAAAAAGCACAAAGACGATCCTCGTATCCCTGAAGTTGCCGCAGATATGGCAAAAGAACTGGGCTCTGCAAATAGCATGCCGGAAATTCTTACCCGGCTTGCACAATATGAGCTCACGCTGCTTGACTGGATGGAAGAGGCAAAGGGAACACGTAATTATGTGGCTTTTGCAAATAAATGCTGGCCTGCATTTCAGACAGAGTTTGGATTCGTACCCTGCTATGTGAATTCCCGTCTTGTTTCCAGAGGTATTCCTGTAGCCTGTGAAGTTGATATTTACGGAGCCCTTTCAGAATATATCGGACTTTGCGTCAGCGGATCCCCAGTGACCCTCCTTGACATCAACAACTCTGTGCCTGCGGATATGTATGCATCAGACATTTCCGGAAAGTTTGACTACAGACATGCTGAGACATTCATGGGCTTCCATTGCGGGAATACTCCCATCTGCTGTCTAAATAATGCTTCTATGAAATATCAGCTGATTATGAAAAGAAGTCTCGAGCCTGACACAGAGCCAAATATCACCCGCGGAACACTGGAAGGGGATATCAAGCCGGGTCAGATCACATTTTACAGACTGCAGGGAACCGCTGAAGGCGGCCTGAAGTCCTATATTGCACATGGTGAAGTATTACCGGTCGCCACCCGTTCATTTGGAGGTATCGGAATTTTTGCAATTAAAGAAATGGATCGATTCTACCGTCATGTATTAATTGCAGATCGCTATCCTCATCATGGCGCAGTGGCATTTGGTCATTTTGGGAAAGCCCTTTTTACAATCTTCAACATGCTTGGTGTTCCCACAATATCCTATAATAGGCCAAAATCTCTGCCATACCCTTCAGAGAACCCGTTCAACTAATCGCAGCTAGGAACTCATACACACTATACACTTAACGTGCGCCCGCCGGGCACACATAAGAAAAACCTCTGTAACCCACATCCGGGCTGCAGAGGTTTTTTACATTTCTATCTTTTATTTCTCAGGATAATTTTCTCTAGGTGTATAATGTGTGTGAAGCAATTCATGAGCCTTGTGGCTTCCCGGATGATCAAAATATTCATCGTACAGCTTCTTCACATATGGATTGTCCTGTGATTTCCTCAGAGTCAAGCTTTCGTCTTCTTCATAGATCGCCTTTGCTCTCTCTGATCTCAGATCTATCCAGCTTCTAACCTGTGAAGGTTGGATTGGCTGTCCTCCGCCGTTTACACAGCCGCCCGGGCAAGCCATAACTTCTACAAAATGATATTGGGCTTCGCCACTCTTCATTTTTTCCAGAAGCTTTCTTGCATTGCCGGTGCCGTGAGCTACAGCTGCCCTTATGGTCATTCCGGCTACTTCAAGAGTTGCCTCCTTCACGCCGTCCACACCTCTGACCGCTTCAAACTCCAACTTCTCCAGCGGTTTGCCTTCAAGCAGCTCCACAAGATACCTCAAAGCCGCTTCCATAACACCACCGGTTGCACCGAATATAACTCCGGCGCCTGATGCCTCGCCCATTGGATCGTCGAACTGTCTCTCAGGAAGATCTGTGAAATCAATTCCTGCTTCTCTGATCATTCTGGCCAGTTCCCTGGTTGTTAATACAACATCTACGTCGGGATAACCTGCTGAAGACAATTCGGTACGTTTCGCCTCAAATTTCTTGGCGGTACAAGGCATAATTGATACTACAAATATCTTTGCAGGATCGATGCCCATCTTTTCTGCATAATATGACTTCAACACAGC
>JAEYRF010000012.1 GCA_023409615.1 Bacillota bacterium
AGCACCTGTGTCTGGCCTCTCTGGAAGAGTCCGGAGCCATGAGTTCTTGGAAGTAAAGAAACAGCTGCGGATAATGGTCTGATTTCATCCAGTCTTCTACCGTCAACTCTCTTACCTTCTTCAAGAATATAATACCTGACAACCTTCTTCTCCAGCTTATATATAGCTTCTGCTATGACGCCGCTCTTATCCGGGAATGTCTCAGCAAGCTTCTGCTGCACTTCTTCTGTGAGAGCTGCAACATTGATATCCCTTACTGTTTTGTCATCGGTAAGTACTGCTTGACGCATCTTATCATAAGCGATTTCCTTCACTGCATCGAAGATCTCCTGCGGAACATCTGAAGACTTATACTCAAACTTAGGTTTTCCTACCTCTGCTACTATTCCCTTAATAAAGGCAGTTATCTTTTTAATCTCTGCATGACCCTTTATAATCGCATCCAGCATGACTTCGTCAGGAACTTCCTTTGCGCCGGCTTCGATCATAACGACTTTTTCCTCTGTAGCAGCCAAGGTTACATACATATCGCTCTTTTCACGTTCAGCAGTATTCGGATTTATGATCACCTGACCATCGATAAGCCCAAGTACAATACCACCGGTTGGTCCGTTGAAAGGAATGTCAGAAATACTGATTGCAATAGATGCTCCGATCATTGCAGCGATTTCGGGAGAGTTGTCCTGATCTACAGAAAGTACTGTATTGACAACTGCTACATCATTTCTAAGATCCTTTGGAAACAAAGGACGGATTTGTCTGTCAATAACACGGGATGTCAATACTGCTCTTTCTGAGGGTTTTCCCTCTCTTTTAATAAATCCGCCAGGGATCTTACCTACTGCATACAGTTTTTCTTCATAATCCACGCTAAGCGGGAAGAAATCAATCCCGTCTCTTGGTGATGAAGCTGCTGTAGCTGTTGACAGGACAACGGTATCTCCATATCTTACAAGTGCCGATCCATTAGCCAGCTGTGCGAGCTTACCGGTTTCAACTGTAAGGTTCCTTCCTGCCAGTTCCATTGTAAATTTCTTTTGCATAAAATGCCTCCTTCAGTTTTGTGTCAAAACGGAAATGAGACAGATTACAGAAAACGGACACCAGAAACCGTACACTGCCTTTGCATTTACCAACATCGTCTTACGGGCTCTAGTCTCTGTTCTCTGTTCACTGCTAACATCATTCCACATCGTGACAGTTTTATTGTATTAGTATTACACAGTTATGTAAAAATAATGAGCGGGTTACCCCGCTCACCATTATTTTCTCAAATTGAGCTTTTCAATAATTTCTCGATATCTAGTGATATCTTTACTCATCAAATAATTCAGCAAGCCCCTTCTCTGTCCAACCATCTTCAGAAGTCCTCTTCTGGAATGATGATCCTTTTTGTGGGATTTGAGATGTTCGTTGAGGTGATTAATCCTCTCGGTGAGAATAGCAACCTGTACTTCCGGCGATCCTGTATCTCCCTCGTGCAGTTTGTATTTCTCAATAATTTCCGTTTTTAATTCCTTTACCATTGTGCTGCCTCCTTTTTTATTAACGCCATGAGCCAGGTAATTGGTCGGAGTGTCCAGTAACCGAGCAAATGGTTCGATTGTTGAAATGTCGCACCTAAGTATTTTAACATGTTATTTCCATAAAGTAAATATATAATTTGCGCCGCTATAAGATTGCTATAAGATTCGCTCCACTGAATCAATTTCTCCGACTCTTTTCTCGAAATGTTCAATATGCCATTCCATATGTCGGTAATAGTCATTAACCAAATGGCTGAGCGGCAATGCATCCTCTCCATTAATCCATACATTTACCAGGGATCTGCTATTCATATGCTCAATGACTTTGATGAGCATACAATTGTAGCTATACCAAAGTGTAATGAGTTGTACCCAGTCCATATCAGCATACCTTTGTACTTGTATCCATGGTTCTGCGTCATATGCAGGGAAATCCAGCAGATCACCAAACTGAAGTCTGACGAATCTTTGATGATTATTAGATGCAGAATCGATCAGATGTCCGATTATTTCATTTAAAGACCAGGAGTCTTCTGAAAGCTTTTTCCCTGTAATCCCTTCCGGAGTTTTAGTCAGGGACCTATAAAATGTATCAACTATTGTTTTAAATTTCACTAAATCAGCCACTAATGTTCCCCTTTATCCGTATTATGATGTGCTTATATTAAGTAGTACTTTCAAGTTGCGAGGCAGTGCACCGAGGTAGTCAGTAATGCCCAGTGCTTCTATCTTTTGCTTCAAGCCCGCCGAAAATTGTTCAAGCGGCGCGCCATCCAACAGTAGCGCTGTTTCAGCCTCGTCGAAGTCATATGGCCCTACAGTATTATTCAGGTACTCCTTATTTTTAGGACAAATACTCTGACATCTCATACAACCAACAATACTGTTGTGTGCTGATATATCAATCCATTCCGGGAAATCGCAATCTTCTCCTGCTTCATTGTAAAATGTCAGGCAGCGACCTGTATCGATTAGTGTTCTTTCTTCCGTGATTGCCCCGGTCAGACAATTGTTCAGACATGCCCTGCAATCCCTGCATAAGTCCATCTGACGTATATCATGCCAGGTATCCTCTGTACATGGGATGTCGGTGTAGAATGGCATAATATTCAAAAAGCTGCCCATACCCTCCACATAACAAATGTTGTTTCTTCCATAGATGCCCAGCCCGCTCCTGACCGCTAAAAGCTTCCTTGGCAGGTGTGGCGCAAATACAACATTGTATCCTTTTGAATTGATCATTTCATTCATGTATTTTCCGAACTGCATAGGTGAAGATATGAAATCTGTATAGGTTGCCGGTATCGGAACGATGTAGCTTTTTCCTTCCCAATGCAAATTGATATTGGTCATTGCCGGGCTCGGTGTTGCCACAAGAAGAATCGATTTTATTTCAAAATCAGTTGTTGGCAGATCAAGCTGATAAATTTTATTAATGATAAACTGCTGAAAATCATTCAGAGTGTTCTTCTTAAGGTCTTCAATATCTCTCCTGATATCCTGCAGCCTGCTGACCGGAACCATTGTCACCTTGTCCCCACGCTTAAGAATTTCACGGCGTATGAGCTCGAACATGCTAATCACATCCTGTTCATTATTTTTGCATGTCCATTATATACCATTATTTTCATAGGTGCAATAAAATATCAAACATTTGTTCTTGTACTGACAAACCCTTCCTTGCATAACTTTTATGTCATTATTGAACATATTTATGTAAACACGAATATGATATACAAAAAGTGCTAATCAGGAGGGATTCCGATGAGAGCTAATAATGTCTACCCTGCGGCATTCGAAAACATCCCCGGATCAAATGTCGCGAGTATCGAAAATGCCGCAGGTATTAAAAATGTTGAAAACATTACAAAAACTAATGATCTTGATATGTGCAAACTTCAGTACTATAACCCGCTACCCATCGTCGGTGCAAAGCTTGCACATGCCTATGTGCCGTTTCAGTGCCTTCAATGCCTGTACATGCCTGAAACCGGTCTAAATCAGGGCACAATATTTCCGGAACTTGACAGGCCATATGGCGCTGATCCTGTATTTACGTATGATGGATAATAGGCTGATTGGTAGATTGTAAAAATAAAGTGAGGTGTTTTGCGTGAAGGATGTTCGAGATAAGATGTTAAAGGAAGTAATGGCGCTGGATTTTATGGCCATAGAGCTGAATCTTTATTTAAATACCCATCCTTATGATCAGAGAGCGATGATGATTTTTGTAAGTACAGTTCAACAGGCAAAAATGGCGCGTGAAAACTATGAGCGCATGTACGGCCCCATAACGGCCAGTGCGAGCAATTCCTTCCCCTGGCCCTGGATTGAAAACCCGTGGCCCTGGGAAGCACAATAGAAAGTAAAATTTTCTGAATAAAGGAGGTTGTATAAATGTGGGTCTATGAAAAAAAGCTGGAATACCCTGTTAAGATAAAGAATTGTAATCCCAGGATGGCCAAATATGTAATAACTCAGTATGGCGGGCCCGATGGTGAGCTTGCTGCATCAATCAGATACCTGAGCCAAAGATTCAGTATGCCGACTGAAGTAGCCAAGTCTACATTGAACGACATAGGTACAGAGGGGTCACAATGTACCGAATGTACCACATCCCAGTTGTAATCGTTTGAAACGCTTTCCCCTCCTCCTGTCCCCTTTTTAATGTTTTCTCCCATTTCCATTTGCTTATGAATGTCTTCTCCTCTTCCCATATGCTTTTGAATATCTTTAAGACTCTCAACAACATATATCCACTTTGTCGGCAGCAGATTCAGCGATACCTCAATCCGGTTGTCACCGTACACAATCATTTTGTCGAGTAGGCTGCCATAAAAGTTATCCTGCTGCTCTTTACAATTTACAATGCTATCTACCGACTTTCTTACATCCGCCTTTATATCCGAGCATGAATAGGTAAGGCTTTGCTTTTTCTTCGCAGCACTAACTTTATCCGCAGTGAGCGAAATATCGGCATCATATTTTTCATTCATCATCCTCATTTCCTCCTTAGTTATATTCTGTGAAAAGAAAGCATCAAGCACGCTTTTTTTCTTCTCTGTCAAGTCCTGTATTTGCTTTTGAAGTTTCTCGAGATTTAACTGCTCACTGCTCTCACTGCCACGAATGACTTCAGCTACAATATTTGTGATATTTTCTATTACAACTTTTTTATCGACAAATAGCGATGAAACAGTCTGCTTTAAAATGTTCATGCACATTTCATCCCTGATTTGTCTGCCAATATCACAGCCGACTTCATTGCCTGCCTTGTCCGTCCTCTTTCTGCCGTAGGCTGCTGCCGTACCGCAGCGCCAGCATTTGTATTTATTGCCTTCATCACGCTTTTTGTAACGTGCAACAAAAACAGCACCACAATCGGCACATTTAATTTTCCCTGACAACGGGTACCGGTTTCCATGCCCATCTTTTACACTGCTATCAACATCACGGCGTTCAAGCTCCTTTTGCGCTTTATCCCACAGCTCACGGTCAATGATCGGCTCATGATGGTCACGGATGTAAACCTTTTCTTCTTTATCGTGATTATACTTTTTATCATGGGTAAGATAATCAGGGGTATAAGTCTTTTTCTGACAAAGGTCACCGCAATATTTTTCGTTCCGAATAATCTTAAGTATTGTGGTATTTGTCCAAAACACGTTCCCAGCCAGGGTTTTATAGCCCGCTTCCCGGAGTTCTCTTGCAATTACAGAGGTGCCTTTCCGCTCGTTTACATACTTATGAAAAATCAGTTTAACAATTTCGACGCCCTCGGGATTAATGGTCATCACGCCGTTCTTCACATCATAACCGAGCATGCTTCTTCCGAATACAACGCCCCTCTCCATCTGCCGCGTCTGTCCCCATTTTACGCGACTGCTGGTTTTCCGGCTTTCCTCCTGCGCAATACTGCCCATAATGGACAGTCGAAGCTCCGAATCAGGCTCAAATGTATTGATACCGTCATTCAGGAATATAACGCCTACGCCTTTTCTGCGCAAATCCCTTGTGTATGATATTGTATCAAGAATATTTCTCGAAAAACGGCTGACTTCTTTTGTGATAATCATATCAAAACGGCCAAGATTGGCATCGTTTATCATACGGTTAAAAGCAGCTCGCTTTTTGGTTGACGTTCCCGAAATACCCTCATCGGCATAGATATCTGATAACTCCCAATCAGGCTTGCGTTCTATATACTCCTTAAAATACCGCTGCTGGCTCTCAAATGAATTTGCCTGATCATCCTTGTCGGTGGATACACGGCAATATGCTGCGACCTTCATCATAGCGAATCCTCTCCTTTCTTCGCTTATTTTATCAACGCTGAACATGGATTGCGAATGTGCGGACTGGCTAACTTTTTTCTCTACACAGAAAAAAGTATTATATTTTCACAAGTTTTTTCTGTATTGTTATTTTTTATACTGTTCACTCAGCTTATCTATGCACCGCTGACACTGTATCTCATCAATAATCCCCTGCTCCGATAAGGCGAGCAGAACAGCTTTTTGGTATTGAAATAAAAATTCGGCCTGAGAATCTTTGTTTATGTCAACCTTATTTTCTATTCCGACAAGCCTTGCGACCTTATAATCCATCCTGCTCACCCCCAATCACAGCCTTTTATTATACTAATATTCTTTAATAACTTGTTGTTGCCTGTCCCCCGTTAACTTCGCTTTGCCGTGTATACCTGGTGCAGTTCCTGACGCCTGTCTTGCTTGACATATTCGCCGTATTTTCCGTTCTTGGCACGCTCTGCTCTCAAGCAATTAAAAATTGCCGAGAGGTTATGACATACTTCTCCGAAACGGTATCCCATCCGCACGGTCATTTAATTTTTCACTCTACTATTTACATTCAGCGGTTTTTGATATATTATATCAACAATAGTTACTTTGTTTATCTATTGTAGATATTTTAAGTATAGCATTTGTATATCAAAAGCCTATGAACTATACTTATTTTTGATTTCCGAAAAAGTCATTGTGGAGGAGCATAATAATGAACGATGAGTGCATAAGCGAAAAAAAGAAAACACTGTCCTACGGCTTTATAGAAAAGAATAGAATATATTTTAATCTCAAATATGATTTCATCGAAGAGACAACATTTCACAATAAATTGGGGCAGGATTTAATTGATTTTTCCTGGATAGATATGAATGTTTTTTCGACGATGCTGAATTTCTTGTATGGCAGATATGTGCTGCTCCGAAACAAGAAAAACGATAATGCATTCATTGCAATGGGACTTATTCAAAGTATTGAAAATGTTTTGAAACGAAATGCATATTTTACCACATACCTTTTTGCAGTCATTGATTTTCTATTAACCGACAGACTTGACAGCCGTGTCCTTTTTGATGTATCCAGGGAAACCTTTTCAGATTGCGAAAACAACTCAGAATATATGAAAAATTATGATCTGGAAACAATAAAATCCGAACTTATTCTCTCTTTGCCCGAAAGCATTTCAAAAAAGCAGGTTTTAATTGATGAAAGTCTTGAGAGGGTGCTTGGAAACAAAAGTGGTGATCCCGATACTTCCCCAATAAGCAGATTATACAAACTTGAGCAATCAGACGAGTTTTTTAAGACTCATTGGAATTCACATTTCAATTCATGCATCGGCCGTATCAACAAAAACACAAATGAACTCGCTAATCTTTATGAACTTGAAACAATTGATGATATGTTTCGTTTTGAGCTTATTCAAATGATTTTGAACGATGTTTCGTATAAACGCTGCAAATGCTGCGAAAAGCTGTTCATTCCCAAAGGCCGTGCAGACAGCCTTTACTGTTCTAGAACTATGCCCGGCAAAATAAAACCCTGTTCAGAAATCGGCGCAAATCTTGTAATGGTTGAAAAGCGCAACAGTAACCCTGCTGCAAAAGCTTATCGCCAAGCTTATGAGCGACTGAAAAAGAGGATTGATTTGGGCTATTTGGAATCAGATGTATTTGATGATTGGAACGCTAAGGCAAAAGTCATGTATGACAGATGCAAACGCGGCGAGCTTTCGTTGAAAGAATTTACTGCCTGGCTTGATGAGACCTCAAGGATAAGAAAAAACAGATAGAACATTAGCACACATCCCTTTTCGCTCATCAGGTGATGAAGACCTTTTCACCGTAAGTCAACTTATCGGCAACTTTATCGGTCAGTTTATCGGTCAGTTTTTCAGACATGTTCGCTACAAGCAGCATAATGGTTTTTAAAAATCGCCCTTATTTACAATCCGGTCAATTGTATTAAGACCAGTTATTTCTCTTGCTTGCCTGTTGTTTATTTCTTTATTCAGCATTAATAATTTAAAGATTTTATCAACGGTTATCGACAGTTTTTTATCGACTGTTATCAACGTCCTTTTATCGGCACTTATCGGCACTTATCGGCACTTATCGGCTCTTATCGGCTCTCATCGGCTCTTTTTAATAACCATAATCATCTTGAATACATCTCCTACAGTAAATACCGGCTTATATTACCTATATATCAACTGTAAATCGGAGTTTAATGCATGGCTTGATAAAACTTCAAGGTTGAATAAAAAGATTTATACATATTAAAACTTAATTTACTTAATCGTAATTTAGTAGATTTTATTTTAGTAATTCTATTGACAGCAAAGATTTGCTAAGATATGATTAAGTAAATTATATCTTAGTGCGTTGAAGGGTGGTAAAGTTATGTTTATAGGTCGTGAAAGTGAATTAAAATACCTTAATAACCTATACGATACAAATAAATTTCAGTTCCCTGTCATGTACGGTAGACGTCGTGTGGGAAAAACTGCGCTTATAAATGAATTTGTAAAGGACAAAGATACAATCTACTTTACCGGAATAGAATCAACCGCAAAGCAAAATCTTGAGAATTTCAGTAGGAGCATTTTTACTTATACTACCGGTTTAACAAATGCGCCGGTTTTCTCATCCTTTCAGGAAGCATTGGAATATGTTTTTAACCTTGCTGAAAATAAAAGAATTGTACTTGTAATAGATGAATACCCTTACGTGGCAAAAACATATACAGCGCTTGCTTCTATACTTCAAGTGCAGATTGACAGGCATAAGGATACCTCCAAGCTGTTCCTTATTCTCTGCGGATCATCTATGTCATTTATGGAGGAGCAGGTTCTTGGTTACAAAAGCCCGCTCTATGGCAGGAGAACAGCACAGTTCAAAATAAGGCCATTTGATTTTTTTGAAAGTAGAAAATATTTTAAAAAATTTACAGATATTGATATGGCTACTATCTACGGCATTGTAGGCGGAACTCCTCAATATCTGCTTCAGATGAACGACAGCCTTTCCGTTGAAGAAAATATTAAAAAAAGTTTTTTAGACACAAGATCGTATTTGTTTGAAGAACCAAATAATTTGTTAAAGCAGGAGGTTCGTGAGCCTGCAATATATAATGCAATTATTTCTGCAGTTGCAACGGGAAGCACTAAATTATCTGAAATATCAAGCAAAGTTGGAGAAGAGACAAGCGCATGTTCTGCTTATTTAAAAAACCTTATTTCTCTTGGAATAATAAGAAAAAAAACTCCGATGACCGAAAAATCTACGAAGAAAACAATATATCTCATTGCAGATAATCTGTTTCGTTTTTGGTACCGCTTTGTGCCTTCGAATATTTCTATTATTCAAAAGGAAATGACAGACATAGCATATAAAAATATTGAGGAGCAGCTTTCCGCCTATAT
Organism: Bacillota bacterium; assembly: GCA_023409615.1. Taxonomy (GTDB): domain Bacteria; phylum Bacillota; class Clostridia; order Acetivibrionales; family DTU013; genus JAEYRF01. The sequence goes on from JAEYRF010000012.1 coordinate 9,252, forward strand.
GGGTGCAGTATTTGAAGAAATCTGTCAACAGTATTTGTGGGAACTTAACAAAAAAGGCAAAGCAGCTATAACCTTCACTAATTTAGGTCGCTGGTGGGGCAATAACCCAAAAAACAAGTGCGAAACCGAAATTGACATTTTAGGCACAGCTGACGATAAATCTGCTCTTTTCTGTGAGTGCAAATGGACAAACGAAAAGGTTGACATAGCCGTTCTTGATACTCTGATAGAGCGAAGTAGGCTGTTTCACCATACCAATATTCATCTATACCTTTTCTCAAAAACAGGATTCACAAAAGGTTGTATAGATAAAGCAAATACAATAGGTAATGTACGGCTTGTCACTTTTGATGAGATGATGAAATGAATAATGAGCATATTACAAAATATTATAATCTTAAAATTGTATCGCTTCCTGCTCCAGTTTGCAGTTATTCTCCAGCATATAGTCAATTACTTCATCAAACTCACTGCCCTTAAACCTTTTCAGTCTTTCCTTATCATTTTCAGTGAGGCTCTTTGAGTAATTCTGATGTTGCCTAAGAGTATTCAAATCCATTTTATAAGGTTTGAAGTCAACTCCTGTTAATTTTCTCAGGTGCTCAAGTATATAAAAGCCTCCTGCATCAATATCTCCGAAATGATAAAAATCCATATCAGGATTCTGCGCGTGTATTTTTTTAATGAAATCCCGTCTGATACGATTATGAAATCCGCCTAAATAAATTAGAAACACATCTTTGCTTTCAGCCATATGAAAGCTTGTCAGATTTTCAACTGTCATTACTAATTTCCCTGTTATTTCAACACTTTCAATATCCTCAAGCATAGCAGATGAAATAGCGATATCTCCCTTAAATAGGTTTAGATTGATTCGTTGACCGGACAAAACAATGGCTCCTGCACCTTTGAAGTTAACATATGTCGGATTCTTTACGATATTCAAGCTCTCCAACACCTGATCCTTTTCCGGAAAGTCGCCATATTCGTAAAGCAAAGAGACAATTTTAGGACTGATTTGGTCAAACAACTTGGAATCTTTTAATATCCTGACTGAAAAATCTCGGGCAAAGGTTTCTGATTCAACCTTGAGCAAACTGTCAACTGAAAGGAGAATATTTTCAAATTCGTGTAAATCCTCATTGAAAAACTGTATCGATTTATTCGCTCTGATCCTTTCAACCTGTGCTTTGCAAAATCGACTGAGGATTTCGTTCTTGTCCCTGTACTCATTAAGAAGCATCAGAACTGCATTGTTAGTATCCTTCTTTTGTGTTCTTCCGATGTACTGATAAGCTTTATTGACTTCATATAGATTCAGCGAAACTTCACCACATACATTAGCCTTGCTTATTTTAGCTGAAATTAGCCCTTTTCTCACTAATATATCTATAGTTTCATTAACTGCCTGAAATACTTCAAAGTTAGAATGGTCAGCATATTGAGGAAAAAGCGAGGCAACCTTGGCGATAAACTTTTGATTTACCTTATTATCTCCGGTAAAGCTCTTGCTCTTCTCAAATTTATCCAATAGCGTATTTAGAATAGTCTTTTCATATTTGCTCATCATAGATCGTACTCCTCGAGGATGCTGTTCGTTCCCTCGCGCATAGCCATCAATATGGTGTCTACCTTTTCGCCAATCACTTCTAGCTTTGCAGGTGGTGTGGCAAGGATGATCTGGAAGTTCTGGCTGTTCAGAAAATCCATCATGGCACTGATCCTATTATCATCCATTTTATCAAATGCTTCATCAAACATGATAATCCTGATAGTATCTCCCATTTTATAAAGCTGAACAAAGGATGCTGCAATCGCTACGTAGTATGGAGTCTGCGTCTCTCCTCCACTTTTTTCGCCATATATCTTAGAAAAACGCTGAACTGTCCCGTCTCTTTTTTCAACAATGATGTCATAATCCAGATAGCTGCGATAATCTGTATACTCCAACAGAACCTTTTCACCTTTATCGTCATAGGCTGTCAGCTTGGAGAACAGATCTTCCATCTCTTCCTTGTATTCATCCTCAAAGGATTGAGACCACAAATTGAAGCCCACTTCATTCTTTTTGGATGTAATCATCTGATAGATACTTTCTTTTTTCTTGTTCGAGGTCAATTCAAATTTATAGCTGTCCTCTCCGTAATAAATATCTTTGAGTGCTGCATTGAGGTTCTTGAATTCCAACTTGGCGTTCTCAATGTTTTCCTTGAGTCTCGCCAAGAAAGACTCCCTGAACTCCAGGTGGCAATTCTCCTTGGCTTTTTCCAAATTTTCTTCGTATTTAATGATATCAGAAGCTACAAGCTTGTGATGTTCATTGATGTACTCCTGAATCTGCTCATACCCTGATCCTAAATCGCAGTCGTTTTTACTGCAGTAGTTTAGTTGAAGCTTGATGAGATCGCCAACCAGTTCATTTTTCTTATTCTGCAGTCCCACCTTCATAGGCGAGAAATTTTGAGCAATCGTCACCGGCGCTTTCATCTTGACCTGCTCTTGGAATTTATTCAGTCCCAACTCAGCGACCTCTGTATCGCTGTCGCATAATACTCTGAAGCTGTTCTCCAATGTGGAGATCAGGCTTATTATCTCATTCATCAACTTAATATTGCTATCTATTTGAGTTTTAACGCTTCCAATGAGTTCTTTAGTATTATCATAATCCTCCTGGAGCTTTTTGACCTGCTTGCTACACTCCTCAATTTGTATCTGAATCTGGATGTAACTCGGATCGTTTTCTGCCTTTTTCAGTTCAAGCTTTTCTTTTTGTATCAATGCACTGGTATCTTCAAATCTCTGAGGAGCTTCAATATTTTCCTCAATAATATCTATGTTACATGCGGTGAGCTTTTCAATAATCGACTGGAGTCGATTCAGATTTTGCTGTGCAACTGCGATGTCTGTATTTACTGCTTCTAGTTCAGCCTGCTTGTTTTTCAGTTGAACTTCAAAGGCATAGGCACCAATATAAGGTGTTTGATAAACTTTTTCATCAATTTTTCTGACCGCAAAATTCTGATAAAGCATGCAATCAGGTGTAATTGCCACTTTGTGATCTTTCAGGTTTAGCACATCCTCGCAACGGATAACCCGGTTGAGGAGATAGATGGCATAGGCTTTTGCCCATCGATTTTCACTTTTTATGACATATGCAAGGGAATCCATATCCGCACCAGTATTGATGTCAAGTTTGTTTGTATTCACAAGACCGACAGTATGGACTTCTTTTTTTATTCTGTTGTAGACATCAAGGGCAACTTTATAATACTGAGGCTCCACAATAACATAGAACCTCTGGGTATTCAGGTAACCTTCTACTGCATTCTGCCATCTCGGATCTGTAATCTCCAGTAGATCAGAAAATATCCTTGGTTCACTCCTGATTCCCAAGCTCAGGAACACTTTTTCAATTGCCGTCATTAGCTTGACGGTATTGTCCGGATAAGTTAATTTCTTGTTTTTCAGGTTATGTATCTCTTGAGTTAATTTGATTTTCTGATTTCTGTATTTTTCTAAAAGATCCTTCTGTCTAAAGTTATCAGAGTTATAGTTCTCAAGCAGGCTGATGAGCTCTTTCCTAAGCTTATATATATGCTCTGATTTTGACTCTGCATCCTTCTCTGCCAAGCCAAGCGACATCAGCTCTTCTTTGGATATGACATAGACTTCAAATTGATTGAGCAGCGCCAATGCCTCTGACGTTGTATTTAACATCTTATTCAGCTTATCCATAGATTGCTGAGCATTCTCTATGTCCTTATTTAGTATATCAATTCTATGCTTTGTGTCTTTGATCAGCTGTACGGTTTCGTTCTGTCCAAGGGCAACCTGCAGACTTGTTTGACGATCCCTTTCATTTTGCAAACTTGAATTCAACAGTTCAAGCTTGCTTTGCTTGCTTTGAAGTTGCTGCCTTAAAAGCTGATTGTTTTTTTCAAGATCTTCAACCTCAAGCTTCTTTGCTTCCATTTCGGCTTTCCTGATCAGGATCTCATTAGTCTTAATCTCACGCTCTTTTGCAATAATCTCATCATTTTTTGAAAGGATCACTTTCAGATCATTAATTTTTTTCTTTGTTATGTTCATCAGATCTTCCAGCTCTTTTAAGGATGCAATATTTCTCCGAAGTGTCTCGACTTCAATCGCTTTTTCAGCGAGAATGAATCTGTTGATGAACTCTTTCACGTTGTCCATCGGCTTGAAGGCCAGAGATTTCGGAATCATATCGAAAAAGCGGTCTTCCAGATTTCCAAGCCTTTGTCCAAACCTTGCCTTAGCCTCTGAGACTTGAGAAATCAGATTTACCTTTTTGTCATTTCTGCGAAATTCCTCGGATGTGGATGGTCTCCCGGCAGCTATAAATCTAAATTCTTCCAGTCTGCACTCTTCCCGGAACCACCTGATCGTCAACTTGCTTTCTTCATCCGGCGAGTCGATCTTCACCCCTAGAGTGAAATACCTTGCTGCTTTCTCTTCATAGAACTCCAGGGCAACATATGTGATTACACTCCCATTTCGAATGTAAGTATTATCCTCGTTGCCGGTTTTGCACCGAACATAACCCTTCAAATCGCGGCTGCTTTTTTCATTGGCAGCTGTATTGAATTTCCTGTGATTTGTGGTCAGCACTAGCTGAATAGCATCAAGGACAGTCGATTTCCCCGCAGTATTTTCTCCGCTGATGAGAAATGAGCCATTGACGCGGATGGTTTCATTCACAAAATAATGCCAGTTAATAAGTCTAATCCTGATTAATTTCTTCATCATCAATCGACTCACCTCCCATAGCATATTGATTAAGCTTCTCATTAATAGCGTCGTAGATGCTATTAAGATTATCATTAGGTACTGCAAACAGTACTGAAGGGTATATTTTTATCCTGGCATCGGACATGGTAACATCCCTGTCAATCATTGTGACAATATTATACCGTTTGAACAGTCGCATGGCCTCCCTAAGCGTAGTCTTGTCTAGGTTCGCTTTGGCTTCGATTTTAAGCATATTGTACTTTTGATTGATCTCATCTGTAAGAACAACTACATCATCAGTCAGGCTCAATTCCTTACGTTTTTCTATATACAGGAGTCTCAGGATCAAAAGAATGATGCTTTCAATCTTTTTCAACCTTAATCGGCCTGTGCCATTTATATTAGTAAGAGCAGCAACACCCTGATTTTCATTGATATCAATCTTATATCCAAGCAGATCAAAGTATTCGACAAACAGCACTTTATTTTGAAGGATGAAGACGTAGTCATTTCTTGTATCTTCTTTTTTCTTGATGACAAAGCAACTATTTAGCAGCTTGTTGGCTGTCGCTCTGAATTTTTCTTTCTGCACCTGGCTTTCCTTGAAAACTTCCATCTCCATCACTCACGCCTTTCAATTAGAAAATCACGAAACCTAAAATTATTTACTATAATAGTTTCATCAAGTGGAGAAGCCTTATAAAACGACTTCTTATCCCGCCCATAAAGGCTGATGAAAATCACTTTGATCAAATCTCTTTTGGATTCAAGCGGTAACGTGGATGCAAGAACCGCCTTATTATCCTTGAGCAGTTCATCAACATATGTATTAATGTTCTTGCGAGAAAACCTGTTCCTGCTTATCTCCTGCATAGTGAGCTTGCGTAATGCTCTTTCTTCCTCGGAAATACCAAGATTATCACCTAGAACTTCCGGTAGAGACATCTTTTTTGATATTGGCACCACATATAAAGAATCGCTGTCAATATAGCCTTGAGGGAATATGTTGAAAATCTCAAGCATCACATCGTCAAGCTCATCATTCAGATTGAGGGCATCATCTGCATTGAATTCATTAGAGAGGTACGCCAGGATCTTTGAAATTTTACCCTCTGCATTATTCGTGTTAGTCAGCAGGAATTTTGCTCTTGCAACAGCACTACCAATATATTTAGCATGCTTGTAATCAATTTCAGAAACAATATCATCATAATTCCTGAAAGCAGATATAATGCCAAGTATTTTACTTCTGAGTAAATCCTGTGCATCAGTTTCGTCTATAACCTGTTCAATTTCCTTATATCCTTGAGTAGCCCGTCTGAAAATCTGCTCATCGCTTAAGATCCCATATAGTTTTTCAATTATTGCTGACCTGAAATGTGAAATGTTGTCACTTGTCTTTATGCGATGGTATGCTTTTGAGCCAATATCCTTATGGTATACAAAGAAGTCATGTACGATCTCTCCAGCTGATTTTTCATTTGTGATCGCATCAATATACTTTTTGATATTTGTGTTCAGTTTTTTGAGTCCTACCATAAGCTCATCTGTATTTTCGACAACCCTTTTGATGATATATTCATATGGCTTGGCATAGCCTTCCTGATTAAGCAGGGTGGCATGGATCTGCGACACCAAGCTTTGATACTCCATTTCCTCGTTCCTGATAATCTTATTAAAAGACTCTATCATAGTAGCAGCATAGTCAAACAGATTCACTTTGACTTTAAAATCATTGGTCAGCTCATACTCGATCCAGCCACTATCTTTCAACCTACGCAGGATTGCATTGGCTTTGGCACGTGAATCCCGTGCTACTTCATTATCATCTTCGTCAAACACCATTTCTACCGTTTCATTGTCAAAATAACGCTCAAGCTCATATAGGATGATTTCCTTGTCCACTCCAAATGATAGCTCTGTTTTGTAAGTGCTATAAATGAGCTGCAAACAGTCAATATATATCGTTTTATATTTGCTTGTTAAAGTTTTAAAAAAATCCTCCGGTAAAATTTGAAACAGATTCACCTGCCTCACCTCCTTGCCAATTCAACTTATTATTAATTTCACTAAGCGCTAGCTTTATCAATTGAATAATCCCCTACAGTGTTTTGCGCATTACAACCACGTCGTCCTGCTCTGCAACAGGTACGAATCCTAATTTATCATACAGTCTTGCAGGACCCTTAAAGTCCATATCATACCGTTCTTTTCGTATATGTGCATAGCCTTCAACCGCTTCAAAACCCTCTGCCTTGGCATCGGTAATTACTCTCTCTAAAAGAGCGGTTGACACACCCTTACTCCGATATTCAGGGGCAATCGAAAAGCAGACAACCGACATTGTTTTGCCG
>JAEYRF010000034.1 GCA_023409615.1 Bacillota bacterium
CGCGGAATCAGTTGGTTAATACTCATTAGGACGTATTAGCATTCGATAACACCCTTTTATCTTGAGCTAAAGAGAATCAAAACAGATGGCTACCAAATATCGACCGTCCTTTCCGGCATCTGATTAAGAACCACCTGATACGGTTTTCTTTTTTTCTTAGTCTACAGCAATAAAATATCCCTTATAAAGAGTTCTCATTTACGCTTTTCACTTTCTTTTTTACGGAGCGTATTTAGTTAAAACTATCAGTGGGCTGGAACGTAAATTTAATCAAATTTGCACTCAACCACAGCCCTCATGCGGAATAACTTCTCAAACTAATAAAAGAAGACGTCAAATTTTTCGACAATGAAAATATTGAGGACGTCCACGCAGTGTTCGCTTTTAGGATTTATTCTCTATAATTTATAATGTCAAAATCAGTTAGGTTCACTATATCTAAAAAAGCGAACAGAAAACAAACGGAATAAAAGGTACTATGCTGTTCAATCGACTTCGGCTGGCGATAAACAAGCGGTTGCGGCAACTGGTAGAAATTTTAAAATATCTGCATATAACCCCTATTGGGTTTTAATTGGGTTTTTGTAATTCTCCTGATGCCCGCAAAGCGGCTCAAATCAGCGCTCCTGTCCCGAATGACCTTCTCCATGGTAAGGATGAGGTCCCCAGTTCGAATCTGGGTGAGGGCTCCAACAAACACTTGAAAATGCTTGATTTGCAGAAATTGTGAATCAGGCATTTTGTTATTTCATGAAAAAGTAAACCAACAGTAAACCAATTAATAGTTAGTTCATTAAGAGTAGTTGAATATTTTTTAATCTGAATCAAAAACTGTAACACTATTCTTGGAAGAGTTTATATTAACTTTAAAAGCATAGTATTACAAAAAGCTGTTGACATTTCACCTTGACATTTAAAATCAATTCATTGATTGAAAGTCCTCCTAAAGCAGCATATAATGGAAAGTATGAAAGCTAATAACAGATTCAGAAAGGAATGTTGACCATGACGCAAAATAATACTCTTTCTCAGAACCGGCATGAAAGTCATAAAAAGAATTATCATTGCGACCATTATGATTGCAGTATTGGCGTCAATTGCGACCTATGCGAGCCATTTACTCGGACTGAGAGAAGCAAACGTAAACAAGCTGATGATGGAAGTTGTTCTTATGGCGGTTGTTATTGGAGCTACTTTTTTGATAATGAAAAAGTTTCCTGATGCCAGGATAACGCCTTATATCGTTTCAAGTATGGTTGCTATCATAACGTTTAGCTATAATTGTATGGTTGTTGGGTCACCGGAAATGTTTGCAGACTTTTATCTAATTATGATTTTAAGTCTTTTATATCTGAATATTGGTGTATCCATATTTTCAATGGTGCTGACACTCATCGTACATACATTAATGGTTATACTTGTTCCACAAACCTTGTCGAGCAGTTTCACTTCATTTGATATGGTTGTTCGCTATTTGTGCTTCATCTGGTTTGGGATTGCCTGTACATTTGCGGTAGCTATGTCTGCAAAACTCTTAAAGAATTCTATTGCTAAAGAAAATGAGGCATCATCATTAGCAGATAGCTTAATAACCATGACAGAGGGTGTTAGAAGCCATGCAGATGATTTAGCCGAATCGTCACAGCAGTTGTACCATTTGGCGGCAGACGCCGGGCAGGCCGTAGAGCAGGTAAGCATTGGCGTAGAAGGGATAGCGCAGATATCAACAGATAGCGCGTTATATGCATCGAAAACGTCAGAAATGGTGAAAGAAATGGTAACGGCGTTAGATCGTGTGGATAATAATGTTAATACAGTTGTGAGGCAATCGTTCGAGTTTAAGAGTATCGTCAATGATGGATTGAACTCCATGGAAAATCAGGTTGGCTTTATGCAGCAAAGCAATGAAGCTCAAAACTCTGTAACTCAGGCAGTATCGCTATTAAATGAAAAATCCCAGCAGATTGAACAAATCGTTGCTCTGATTACCGGTATTTCAGACCAAACCAACATGCTGGCCTTAAATGCGGCCATTGAGGCAGCTCGAGCTGGAGAAGCGGGGAAAGGTTTTGCCGTTGTAGTAGATGAGGTAAGAAAGCTGGCGGAAGAATCACGTCGGGCTGCAACGGATATAGCAGCTCTGGCAGGAGAAATTCGACAGGAAACACAAAATACCGTTAAAAACATTGATCTGGCTAATGATATCAACCGGAAGCAATCTGCCACGGTGGAAGTAACAGAGAGTCTATTCCGAAAGATTGAAAACGGGGCAGATAGTATAGATCGGGCTATTCATGAGGTAGCTGAAATTTTGGTGGTTATGGTGGATTCCAGTAGAAAGACTGCCGAGCAGGTTGAAAATATTTCAGCTGGAACGCAGGAATCTGCTGCCACAACAGAGGAACTCAGTTCCATGGCCCAACAGCAGAACCAGGAGGTTCAGGGCATCATTACGATGTCTCAGAAGGTCAGCAATGCTGCGGATCAGCTTTATAAACTCGTAGCTGACCTAAACAAGCAATCCTGATAGCATCTGTAAAGGATTGTCGGGAAACTTCTTGTGCTAATTAATTATTTTCCTATATAATTATACAAAATACCATATGAGCATGATAGAAAACCTCAACTACATCAAGGAATTTGGCATGGAAGCATTTTTAAATAAGGAACGTGACAAATGGCGTTGCACAGAGTGCGGAGCGACTATTTGCTGTCATAACGGACTATGTTTGAATTGTAATATTGATACACTTCTTATGAATAAAAAATATCGGTGGGAAGAAGAGAGGTGAAAGGAATGGCCGTTGAGAAGCAGTATGAATCAGACATTGAAGAGATATTATCACACCGGCATGATAACGGTTCTGACCTCTGGACGACACCCGATAAGCGTTTAATTAAAGGTTCGCCGTTCTCGACTCTGGAGTGCATAATGTACTTATTGGAATTAGGCATGGAACCTACAGAGCCTATACTAGAAGAAGCAGCTGAACTAATCTTCAGCACTTGGCAGGAGGACGGCCGTTTTAAGTTGTATCCACAAGGCTCTGTTTACCCATGTCAAACTATCCAAGCTACTAATGTACTTAGCCACATGGGGCATGCTTTCGATGCCAGACTGCAAAAATCTTTCCAACATTTTTTAAACATCCAGCAGAAAGATGGAGGGTGGCGCTGCAATAAATTCAGCTTTGGCCGAGGTCCTGAAACAGAATACTCAAATCCGTTTCCAACACTAACTGCCCTAAATGCGTTCCGCTTTACCGATTATCTAAACAACGAACCATCACTTGACAAGGCTGTAGAATTTTTGCTAGAGCATTGGATTATCAGAAGGCCTATTGGTCCCTGTCACTATGGAATCGGCACACTATTTATGCAGGTCGAATACCCCTTCCGTAACTATAACCTTTTTGTCTATGTCTATGTCCTATCCTTTTACAACCGGGCAAAGAAGGACAAGAGGTTTCTCGAAGCTTTGCATATCTTGGAATCGAAAGTGGTAAATGGAAAGATTGTGGTTGAGCGCGTTGTTCCGAAGTTGGCTGGTCTATCATTATGTAAAAGGGGACAAACAAGTGAATTGGCAACAATACGCTATCATGAAATTCTTAGAAACCTTGAATAAAGAGATAGCTCCACAAAAATTCCAGGTATCTGGATCAATATAGCGGAGCGTTTGATATGTTCCCACAAACAGATAATACCATTGATATGTTTCCATATACCTCGAAATTGCTCAATGCAGTTAGTACGTTATTGGTTCATTTAACAATTAAATCACTGTGACAAGAGGAGACTTCCTAATGAGTAAGCGAATTTTTATACTGGTGATTGCATTGTCGGTTTCTTGTAAATATATAATTATGTTGGGAATTTTATGTATAGATGAGAAACTGAGAGAAAGTTGCCAGGTACCATGTTATTCTTTGGCAAGCATCACAACGTACACTTTTTGCTAAAATAATGCGCAAGCTAAGAAATAAAATTAGACACGATGATTTTAAGGCTGTTTAGCAGTATTTGGAGCAGATAAAAGCAGTATGGCCGCCGTATGAGAGATGTTTATGTTGGTTAGGAGACTATCATTTCAAATTTTGCTGTGGAGATGAGCAGAATTGGTTCAAAATGTTTCCTGTTTAGAACAATTCATAATCTACATTTTGTATTTGTTTGAGATATTTCCGCAAATAATTTGTGGAAAATCAATTGAATAGAGTATAATTACATTAGCAAATTGCGAAATTACATGCGAACGACAAGGAGCTTGCCGTATGCTTATAAGGTATAGTTTTAAAAATTTTCGTTCTTTTAAAGTCACGTCCCAGTTAGATTTGAGAGCGGGGGCTCGTGTTTACTACTCATAACCCTATATATCTGAACAATAAGATATTCCGTCGCGACCAGATAAAATTCGTTGAGAAGGATAAGGATAACTATGAAAGCACCATTCATTCACTGGCTAATTTCGGCTCAACTGATGTAAGAAACGACGAGAACTATTTGCTTAACTATTTCAAAGGGAAGTACAGTGCACTTCCTCATATAGACTTTTCCAAGCTTTTATCAAATGTAGTAGAGGAGGAGAAGTAAAATGTATCGTCGGTCATATTACTTTGTTTGTGATGGTCAACAAGAAGAAATGTATTTAAAGTGTTAATGCTGCCGCATAGTGTCCAGTAATAGACGGTGTTAACTGTCTGGATGTTGCCGGAATTGGTGTCCGGATGTGACCGAAATCCCATGCGCCCCGTCTGGAAG
>JAEYRF010000035.1 GCA_023409615.1 Bacillota bacterium
AAAGCCAGGATATTAATATCCTGTTTGACAGAGTGGCAGACAGAATATGTACAAGCTGTAGTCTGTGTATGCACTGCTGGGAAAGGAATTTTTATGATACCTATCAGGTCATGTTTCATATTGTTGAGAAGCTTGAGATGAAGGGCAGGGTAGAAGAAAATGATATCCCGGACTATTTTTTGAATATGTGTCCCAGGATCAATGAGTTTGTCAACGCAGTGAACAACATGTATGAGCTCTTCAAAATAGATGTGGTATGGAAGAGCAAGCTTGGCGACAGCCGTATGGTAATCAGCCGACAGTTTGAGGGGATGTCCAGGGTCATTGCAAGCCTTGCAGGGGAGATAAATACAGAGGTCAGCTTCCTTGCTCCATTGGAAGATGCCATAGCGGCTGCAATGCTTAAAGACAACATCAAAGTGAGGGAAGTCATCGCTTATAAAAACGTATGGGGAAAATATGAGATAAGTGTTTTACATAATGCATGCGGAGGAGCCAGGAGTTGCATCAGTGTTATTGAGAAGACAGTTTCTGATGCTGTCGGCAGAAGGATGGTACGTGAGAACGAGGGCTGCAGTAGAAACCGTGATGGAAATTGCTTTCTGAAACTAGTCGAGGCGGAAGATCTGAAACTCACAACAGCGATTGCGCGTTTACCGAAATTCGGCAGTGAAGTCTCGGGGGACAGCTTTACCTTTATGAACAGCGGATACGGGAAATATACGCTTGCGCTTAGTGACGGCATGGGGTCAGGCAGCGGTGCGGCCATGCAGAGCAAAGCAACGGTGGATATGCTGGAAAGCTTTATAGAATCAGGATTTGACAAGGATATGGCCATCAATCTGATTAATTCTGTTCTGGTACTAAGATCCGATAAGGATAATACATGCACTATTGATTTGGCGATAGTTGATCTGTTCAATGGTGAGGTGGAATTTGTCAAGATTGGAGCGGCGCCGACCTATATAAGGCGGGAATCTAAAGTGGATATCATTAAATCTGCCTCTTTGCCTGCGGGTATTCTGCCGGGAGTAGATGCTGAACTCGCACATAGAAAGGTGGATGCCGGGGATATGATTATAATGGTGACAGATGGTATTGTTGACTCTTTAGCCGGCGATGAGTCAGGTGACAGAGAACTGATGAAATTTATCCGGCAGCTTGAAACCACGAACCCGCAGCAGGTAGCCGATTCTATACTGAGTAGAGCCGGAAGCCTCTGTGATGATAAACCCTGTGATGATCTGACCATATTGGTCGGAAAGGTATGGAAGAGTTCAAGGTAAATTATGTATAATGATATAAAATAGCAGGAAATTTTGTATAAAACAGGTTATTTTTCCGCAAACTATATACAGCTATTTGAATGGATAGAAATTTGATTTGCGGAGGGCAATATGGTAGCCGGAGATACAAAAAGAATTGTAGTGATAAAAAATATTTCTTCAAATCTGATTGAGGAAGTAATACTGATCTTAAAAAGCGGAGCCGATGATAAAAAATGTGATCAAGTCCTGAACAAATCAAACATAAGAAATGATTTTATACTGAAGGAAGCGGAAGGAATCATTAATCAATATATCAGAGAAAACAAGCTGACACGGTATCCGGACAAACGCCGTACGGCCGGACGAAGGCCTTTCCGCTTAAGGTTATCTACTAATACCATTATCAATATTTCAATGGCTGCAGCGGTTCTTTTTCTATTAGTGGTTATCAGTCAGCTAGTTTAATACGTATTTCTTTGATACTTGCACAAATTTTAATGATGTGATAGAATAACTCTTCGGAATCCTTGCTCTGTACTTTTGTTACAGGGCCGTTCAGTCCAGAAGGAGGTGAATAGTCGAATGATGAACAAATATGAATCAATATTCATCATCAATCCCGACATTGGCGAAGAAAACATACAGGCACTTGTTGAAAAGTTCAAGAACCTGCTTGAGACATCCGCACAGTTGGAGAGTATTGATGAATGGGGAAAAAGAAAGCTCGCATACCTGATTGCTGACAAGAGTGAAGGTTATTATGTTCTTGTCAATTTCAGTGCGGAATCTGAATTCCCGCGTGAACTTGAAAGAATTTACAAGATCACGGACGGTATCATCAAATATATGATTATCAATAAAGAAAAATAGGTGATTATATGAATAAGGTTATTTTAATGGGAAGGCTTACAAAGGATCCTGAATTGCGGTACACCAGTAACAATAATACTGCTGTATGCAGCTTCACATTGGCTGTTGACAGAAGGTTTTCCAAACCGGGGGAAGAGAAAAAAGCTGATTTTTTTAACATTGTAGCATGGAGAAATCAGGCTGAATTCTGTGGTAAGTACTTCAACAAAGGATCGAGGATCATCGTAGTTGGTAATCTGCAAAACAGGTCATGGGATGATAACGAAGGTAAGAAACGTTATATAACCGAGGTTATTGTAGATGAGGTCTACTTTGGCGAAAGCCGCAGGAACGATAGCGGAGCTCCATTCAGACCATCAGGACCTGCCGGAACAGCCCCGTCTTCAGGAGATTCGCAGACTGATGGGTATTTCCCAACTGATGACGACGATGAATTGCCATTTTAAGTAATCTTGACAGACAAATTAAAGTATTTTATCGAAAGGAGGCGTGTTAAATGCCAGGTGGAAGAAGAGATAACAACAGAGGCGGTAGCAGAGATTCTTACGACAAGGGCGAAGGCAAGGGCGGCATGAGAATGAGAAGGGCCAGAAAGAAAGTCTGCTCCTTTTGTGTAGACAAGGTTACCGATATAGATTATAAGGAAGTAGCAAAAATCAGAAAGTACATTTCCGAGAGAGGAAAGATCCTTCCCCGGAGAATTTCTGGCAATTGCGCCAAGCATCAGCGTCAGCTGACGATGGCGATCAAGAGATCAAGAGTCGTTGCATTATTACCGTATACTGCTGAATAGGTTATTCAGAGTTGCGTTTTTTGTAGGACAGGTGTATTTGTTTTATATGAACATAGTAAACGGCCGGATATCTAACTTATTAATCCGGCCGTTACCCTGCTCTACCAGAGCAGTTTGTTAGTTCTGGTTCTTTCAACTGCAACTCCTCTTACTTTCCTTACCGTGATTTCTGGTCCATCGATTACTTTTCCTTTGGACTCATTCCTTTCCTGGTAATATATTTTCTCAACCACTGGTTGTATTATATATTTTCCCTAGGTTTTTCATTCTAAACAGTTTTATTTAAATTTTTTTCTTAATTTGCGTAAGCTAATCAAATCAATTGAGGATATTGGAAAAATGGATTTTTAATGGTATTATAGTTATGTGGTAAAAAGCGCTAAATGTTGGCTATATATTAGATACCAACTAGACTCTAAGTACTGACTAGATGATAAACATGAGTAAGTTGAGGTTATAATGATAAAGATCGGATATCTTGGGCCAAAGGGTACATTTTCCCATGAAGCTCTAAAAAAATATGCATCAGGATTGCCACATACTGCACAGGATTATTCGTCTATTCCTGAGATATTTACAGCTGTCCAGGAAAACATGCTGGATGAAGCAATTGTTCCAATAGAAAATTCAATTGAAGGTGCTGTGAATGCTACAATGGACATGATTGCACAAGATGTTTCATTGAGTATCAAGGCAGAGCTAGTCATCCAGATTAGAGAACACCTGCTGGTCAAAAGGGGGACAGATCTCTCAAAGATTAGATTCATCCTATCTCACCCGCAGCCATTGGGGCAGTGCAGAAGGTTCCTGTCTGAACAGCTTCAATATGCAATGGCTAAGCCTGTTTATAGTACGGCGGCTGCTGCGCAAGAGGTGGCAGCAGGAGCAGGAGATCTTGCAGCAATCGGCTCAGCAGTGGCAGCTGATGTCTATGGTCTTGAAATCGCAGTGTCTGACATACAGGATTATGATAACAACCGTACAAGATTTGTCATCGTAAGTAAAAAGGATGCAATCAGAACGGGGAAAGACAAAACCTCAATCGTTTTTTCCACAGAAGATAAGCCGGGCAGTCTCTACAGGGTATTGGACATATTCAATCTGTGGGATATCAATATGACCCGCATTGAATCCAGACCTGCCAGAAACATGCTTGGTAGATACATATTTTTTATTGACCTCATAGGCCATAGAGAAGACGATGCGTTGAAAGACGCACTGACTATGGTTGGTAAGAAGACAACCTTCTTAAAAATACTGGGCTCATACCCTATTTCAACAGAAAAGTGCTGATGGAAAGACAAAAAATACGGGAAATGGTAAAAACTGTGGTATAATCAGATACTGATACCAGAGTAGTTAGGAGCTGATTATATGGCAGTGACCGAGAAGGAAATTGATATTACCAGAAATATAAAATTGATCGAATGGCTGAAAACTGAACTGCTTACAGATCTGGCCAACCTGTTCAAGGTATTGACCAGGGGTGTGAGAGAGGAAATGCATGGGGCAGTCTCGGAAATCCTCTCCAACATTATTCTGATTAGCTATCTGCTGGGAAAGCGTCTGGGGATCAGTTACAATGCTATTGAACTGAAGATACACAATAAGATGAAGCTGGGATTAGTGGAGAACCACGATGTTGAAAAGTATTATGGTGATTTATCCGAGCTGTCAAGACATTTGGGTAGCTTCAGAAGAAAGGAGAAATGAAGGGGATTTTGCCCTCCATCAATATGGACAGTAAAAAATTTCTTGGTTTACTCATCCCCCGGGCTGGGTTTTACCTATGGGTCATATTGTTCCTTGTAGGGATAATTGCATTGCTGGATTGGAGGATCGCCATCCCCGGCTTTGTTTTGTTTGCTTTTCTTACCTACTACAATATCAGTACCAATTATAAGAGTAAGATTGAAATTTCCAGCTTTATTGAAAATCTCAACTTCAATATCGATACGGCGACAAAGGATACTCTTCTGAATTTCCCTATGCCGCTGGTTTTCACTGAGATGGATGGTTCGGTCATCTGGTACAATACTCCGTTCAAGGACATATCAGGTATTGAGGATGCAATTGGTGTAACAATAAAGTCCATCAGCGCTGAGTTCAGAGACAATATAGATATGTCTGAGAAGAGGAAGGAAAGTATTACCGGTATTTCCAGACAGGTTGAGATTAATGGAATGCATTATAATGTTTTGTGCAATCCATCCAGACGTGATACAAAAAAAGATGCAGACTCCTATATACTTATTTTCTATTTTATTGACATAACGGAGCTTGTTGAACTTAAAAACCTTTTTATAGATGAAAAAATTATATCTGCTATCATTGTTATAGATAATTATGATGATCTGATGAAGAGTATGGAGGATACAAACAGGCCTCAGATACTTGCTGAAATCGATAAGAGGGTTGTGCGGTGGGCATCTTTTACAAACGGCATTATCAGGAAATATGAAAGAGATAAGTATATTTTTCTTTTCGAACAAAAACATCTGAAGGAACTGGAAGAAAAGAAGTTTGAGATTCTGGATGCGGTGAAAGAGATCAGTATAGGCAATAAGATACCTGTTACGTTAAGCCTGGGACTTGGCATCAACGGGTCAAATCCGTCGGAAAACTTTAGTTACTCGGCTGCAGCCATCGACCTGGCTTTAGGGCGTGGAGGAGATCAGGCGGTGGTGAAAAACGGTGAAAGCTTCAGCTTTTTTGGTGGAAAGACACGTGAACTTGAGAAAAGGACAAAGGTAAAGGCAAGAGTCATCGCTTTTGCATTGCGTGAGCTTATTGATCAGGCCTCTTCCGTAATTATCATGGGTCATGAAAATTCGGATATCGACTCTCTTGGTGCTTCGCTGGGACTCTACAGGATTGTCATGACGAGGGGTAAAACGGCACATATCGTGCTCAATAAGGTCAACCCGACCATAGAAATTCTAGTGTCTAAGATACATAAGAGCGATGAATATGAAGGATTGTTCATCAATAGAGGACAAGCTCTTGAAATGGCAGACAGTAGGACATTGCTGATCATTGTTGACACCCATCGGAAAAGTTTTACCGAGATCCCTGAACTGATTGGAAATTCAGGACAAGTTGTCGTTATCGATCATCACAGAAGGGGTGCCGATTATATACAGGATACAGTGCTGACGTATCAGGAGACATATGCATCATCCACCTGTGAACTGGTTACCGAGGTACTTCAATATATCGATGAAAAACTGAAGCTCAGTCAGATCGAAGCGGAAGCCCTTTACGCAGGCATTGTGGTGGACACGAAGAGCTTTACCTTCAAAACTGGTGTAAGGACCTTTGAAGCGGCATCCTATCTAAGACGGCAAGGCGTTGACACAGTTATGGTGAAGCAACTTTTCCAGAATGATCTTGAGACATATTCCAATATATCGTCGGTAGTTAGAAGTGCAGAATTAATTAATGAAGAGATAGCAATCTCTCTATGTCCCCAGGGAATAAAAAATGCTCAGTTGATTACCGCCAAGGCGGCGGATGAACTTCTAAATCTGTCCGGGATTACTGCGGCCTTTGTTTTGTGCAGCATCGGAAGTGATATCTGGATCAGCGGTAGATCATTGGGAGAAATCAGTGTTCAGCTCATCCTTGAAAAATTGGGCGGTGGTGGACATCTGAGTGTTGCCGGTGCACAATTGACAGGAATGAATGCTGATGATGCAATTGCTAAATTAAAATATGCTATAATGGAATATATCAATGAATTCAATAAACCTAATAATACATAAAAGGAAATTGAACGTTTGATCTTAGGAGGTTCATATGAAGGTTATTTTAAAGAAGGATGTAAAAGGGCTTGGTAAAACTGAAGATCTTGTGAATGTAAGTGACGGGTATGCCAGAAATTACCTATTTCCAAGAGGCCTTGCCGCGGAAGCAAGTGCCGGTAATATCAATATTATGAATACAAAAAAGGAAGCCGAAAAAAGCAGGAAGGATCGTGAATTGGCGCAAGCAAAGGAACTAGCTGCCAAGCTGAAGGAACTTGTTGTAACGATCAGGACAAAATCCGGTGACAACGGCAAGCTTTTTGGTTCAATTACAAGTAAGGATATTACTGACAAATTGAAGAAGGATTTTAATATTGATATAGATAAGAAGAAAATGGTTCTTCCTGAGCCAATAAAAGCAGTGGGAAACTTTGAGATTGAGATTAAATTGTATCCGGAAGTCAGCGGAAAGCTGGCAGTTAAAATTGAACATGAGTAGATCTCGCCGGAGGCATATAAGTGGATTACATTAGGCGGAGGGAGCCTTAGTCGTGACTATGGATACCATCGGGAGAATACCTCCTCATAATATTGAAGCAGAGCAGGCCGTACTTGGCTGTATGCTGCTGGATGCGGACATTATTCCGACAGTGACGGAATTGATTCGCAGTGAAGATTTTTATAGAGAGGATCACAGAGAAATTTGTGAGGCCATCCTTGATATTACAGAAAACGCAGGTCCGGTAGATATAATTACTGTGTCCGACCAATTGCAGCTGCGAGGAACCCTTGATTCAGTGGGCGGCCTGGATTACCTTGCCAGTATTTCCGGGGCAGTTCCCACAACAGCTAATGCTAAGCATTACACGAAGATAGTGGAAGAGAAGGCTCTGCTTCGTAAATTGATTAAGGCATCATCAGACATCGCATCTATGAGTTATGATGCTACGGATGAAGCTGTGTATGTACTGGACAGAGCTGAAAAAAGTATTTTTGATATTTTACAAAAAAGAAGCACTCAGGGATTTACACATATTAAGGATGTACTTCTGGATACGTTCAACCGCCTGGAGGAGCTATATAACAGCAAAAGCTATATTACTGGGATTCCAACGGGATTTACCGATCTGGATCTTAAGACCGCAGGTCTCCAGAACTCGGATCTGGTATTGATCGCAGCCCGTCCCGGTATGGGCAAGACTGCAATGGCACTGAATATAGCACAATATGCGGCGGTTCAGAAGCATGTGCCGGTAGCCATATTCAATCTTGAAATGTCCAAGGATCAGCTGGTTAACAGAATGCTCAGCAGTGAGGTCATGGTTGACAGTCAGAAAATGAGGACCGGAAAGCTTGAAGATGATGACTGGAACAAGATCGCCCAGGCATTGGCGCCTCTTTCCGCAGCACCCATCTTTATTGACGATACACCGGGTATCTCCGTGATGGACATTCGGGCTAAATGCAGAAGGCTGAAGCTGGAGAAGAATCTCGGACTGGTTGTGATAGATTATCTGCAATTAATGCAGGGCAGGGGCCGGGTGGAAAACAGGCAGCAGGAAGTGTCTGAAATTTCCAGATCTCTCAAGATACTGGCAAAGGAGCTTAACGTGCCTGTTGTAACGATGTCTCAGCTTAGCAGAGGTCCTGAATCCAGAAATGATCACAGGCCTATGCTTAGTGACCTTCGAGAATCGGGTGCCATTGAGCAGGATGCTGATATCGTTATGTTTTTATACAGGGATGACTATTACAACCCTGAAACGGAAAAGAAGAATATTGCGGAAGTGATTATCGCAAAACACAGAAATGGTTCCACAGGGACCATTGAATTGCGATGGTTTGGGGAATATACGAAATTTGCTAATTTAAAGAGGGATGAATATAACAGATAGTTTCATTAGTCAGTTTCAACGAAAGGTACTTGATACCATCAGGAACAGCTATCTCATCGAACAAGAAGAAGGTGTAGTTGTCGGGCTTTCCGGAGGGTATGATTCAGTATGTCTTCTTCATGTTCTCAACTCTCTTTCTGAGACTCTACAGATCAAGCTTTATGCGGTTCATATAAACCATATGCTGCGTGGTATTGAAGCAAATGCGGATGAACATTATGCAGCTGAACTTTGTCGTGAACTTGGAATACCATTTTCGGCAATACAGGTGGATGTCGGCGCTATTGCTAAGGAACGTGGCATTTCACTGGAGGAGGCGGGCAGGGATGTTCGTTATAGAGAATTTTACAAATATGTGCAGACTGTCGGAGCAGCTAAAATTGCAGTAGCCCACAATAGAAATGATCAGGCGGAAACAGTAATGATGCATATTATCAGGGGCTCCGCGACAGCAGGCCTTGTGGGCATGGAATATAAACGTGGGATAATAATACGGCCGATTTTGGATATCACCAGGGCTGAAATCGAGAATTATTGCCGGGAAGCGGGACTGTCGCCCAGAACAGACAGCTCTAATCTTTCGGAGGAATTCACTCGGAATAGGGTTCGGCTTGGCTTGCTTCCATATATTAATGAAAATTTCGGGATTAATATTGTGGACTCCCTTTGCAGGCTTTCAGTTCATGCTGCGGAGGATAACAGCTTTATTGATCAATGTGCATATGATGTTTTTAGTAACGTAATTTGTAATAAAAATATGGGCATGATAGAAATGAAGGCTGAAAAGCTGTCAGCATTGGCTCCGGCAATCCGCAATAGAGTATTTAAGCTGGCACTTGTCCATGTTGCAGGAAGCAGTACCGGAATCAACAGCATCCATTACAGGTCCCTCTCAGAGCTTGTCATAAAGGGAAGAACAGGAGCACAAGCCGAACTGCCGGGTGGGATTAGAGCCATCTATTCTTATGGCATTCTTAAAATAATAGATTCCGGAACTGTCCTTATGGATGATGAACCTATACATTTCCATGGTATTTTGGATATACCGGGGACGATCTGGATACCTGAATTGAATGCGGAAGTGACGGCAACTATTCAATCCTATAATCATATTGATAATTACCTGTCATTAGGTTATAATCCTTTCATGCAATTTTTTGATTACGAGATGATGAATAAGGGAATAAATATTAGAAATCGACAAAAAGGAGATGTTTTCAAGCCCCTTAAGTCAAATGGTACTAAAAGGTTGAAAGAATATTTTATTGACAGCAAGATCCCGCGGGAGCAGCGTGACAAGATGCCTCTTCTATGTATTGGAAATGAAGTAATTTGGGTTATTGGCGACAAAATAAGTGATAAATTCAGAGTAACTGAAAATACTAAAAGTATTGTTAAAATAGAGTACAATCGGAGGTCATCATTATGATGGGGGACATTGAGGAAATTCTGGTAAGCCGCGAGAGAATCAAAGAGATGACGCAAAGACTGGGAAAGCAGATATCGAAGGATTATGCAGGGCGTGACCTGGTTCTTGTAGGCGTTCTGAAGGGCGGATTTGTTTTTCTATCGGATCTTATGAGAGAAATATCAATACCTGTGGATATGGATTTGATTGCTGTATCGAGCTATGGAGCATCCACAAGATCCTCAGGAGTTGTACGTATTATAAAGGATATGGATCTTAATGTGGCAGGCAAAGATGTACTCATTGTTGAAGACCTGGTAGATACAGGGCTTACACTGAAGCATCTTAAGGAGTTATTCAACACCAGGGGTCCAAAAAGTGTAAAGATATGTACTGCATTTGATAAGCCATCAAGAAGGAAGGTAAAGATCGAAGTGGAATACAATGGGATTGAGGTGCCGGATAAGTTTATTGTAGGATATGGACTGGATTATGCCGGGAAATACCGTAATCTTCCGGATGTATGCACGCTGAAAAAAGAGATTTACTCCAATCAGCAATAGTCGCAGACATATTGGAAAGACGGGAAGTATATAGTTAAAGACAGGTATATTATTGTGTTTTAAAAGGCTTTATGTTAATATGATATAATCTGGAAGACAAAGTAAGAACTGAAGTTCCGGGAGGGAGATATTTGAAATATTTTAAAGGTTTAAGCTTTTATATAGTAATCTTTGTAATCGTATTGTTTATGCTGACAATCTTCACAAGTTCAGGAAATCCGGCTGAACTTAGTTATACTGAGATGATTTCACATATACAGAACAGTAATGTACAAAGTATCACTTTACAGGGTGATGAGGCTACGGTCGAACTGATCAATCCCAATAAAGCCTCCAAGACAAAGGAGTATGTCGTATATATTTCATCGGCAGATGCCTTTACAGAGATGGTGACTGATGCCTATGAGAATGGGCAAATCAAGGACTTCAAGGTCAGAAAGGCACCTACGGCTCCTTGGTGGGTCGCAATTCTTCCTACCATTGGCTTAATCGTCGTTTTTGTAATATTCTGGGTGTTTTTTCTTCAACAGTCTCAGGGCGGCGGTGGAAACAGAGTTATGTCTTTTGGCAAGAGTCGTGCGAAAATCAGTACGGATGATAAGAAAAAGGTAACTTTTGAAGACGTTGCAGGAGCCGATGAAGAGAAGGAAGAATTGAAGGAGATTGTTGAATTTCTTAAAGCACCGAAAAAGTTTATTGAACTTGGTGCAAGGATCCCTAAAGGTGTTCTTTTGGTGGGACCTCCCGGTACAGGTAAAACATTGCTTGCCAAAGCAGTATCCGGTGAGGCTGGTGTTCCATTTTTCAGTATCAGCGGTTCCGATTTTGTAGAAATGTTTGTAGGCGTAGGTGCATCAAGGGTCAGAGATCTATTCGAACAGGCTAAGAAGAGTGCTCCATGTATTGTTTTCATAGACGAGATTGATGCAGTAGGAAGACACAGAGGCGCAGGTCTTGGCGGTGGCCATGACGAACGCGAACAGACGTTAAATCAGCTGCTTGTTGAGATGGATGGTTTTGGAGTGAACGAGGGAGTCATCATCCTGGCAGCGACAAATAGACCGGACATATTGGACCCCGCACTTTTGAGACCAGGTAGATTTGATAGGAGAGTTTTTGTTGGATTTCCAGATATCAAAGGACGTGAGGCGATCCTTAAGGTTCATTCCAAAGGAAAACCACTGGCTTCAGATGTAAAACTGGATGAACTGGCAAAAAGCACACCTGGATTTACCGGTGCAGATTTGGAAAATTTATTGAATGAAGCTGCCTTGCTTGCAGCACGTAAGAACAAGAAGCGTGTAGATATGGAAGACATTAAAGAAGCTACTTTTAAAGTAGTTATTGGACCTGAGAAGAAGAGCAGAGTAATGACCGATAAGGAGAAGAAGCTGACAGCCTATCATGAAGCCGGTCATGCCATTGCAGTCAAGGTTGCATCATCGACTGACAAGGTCGATAGGGTCTCCATAATCCCTTCGGGCAGAGCGGGCGGATATACTGCCCATAAACCGGATGAGGATAAATCCTACCATACGAAGGGTCAGTTGATGGAGTCAATCATCATTGCCATGGGCGGTAGAGCTGCTGAGGATATAGTGCTTGGGGAGATCAGCACAGGAGCATCCAGTGATCTCAAGCACGCTAACAGTGTTGCAAGAAGCATGATAATCAAATTTGGTATGAGTGATAACCTAACCAATATGGTTTTTGACGAAAACGATGAGGTGTTCATCGGGCGTGACTTTGGACACACCAGAAGCTACAGCGAGGAAGTGGCTGCAACGATCGACAGGGAAGTGAAGCACCTAATTGACTCGGCTTATGAGAAGACTATTGCCATATTGAAGGAGCATATTACTACGCTTCATAGAATTGCTGAAGCGCTGTTGGAGAAGGAACGACTGGAAGGCAATGAGTTCGAGGAATTGTTTTCGGCAACATAATGGATTTTCGTTATACCAATTGGTATAATTGAGATAAGAAAGTACAATTTTATAATACTTATCAAGAGTGGTGGAGGGACTGGGCCCAATGATACCCCGGCAACCGGCCAATAGGCAGCGGTGCCAATTCCTGCAGGATTTCATCCTGAAAGATGAGAAAATCAAGTTTTTGAGCCTCTTTCTTTTCAGGAAGAGGCTTTATTTTCTATCAAAATATATTTTCTATAAGAGGGGAGACTTAATATGTCAAAGAAATTATTTACATCAGAATCTGTAACAGAGGGACATCCCGATAAGGTATGCGACCAAATATCTGATGCTGTACTGGATGCGATCTATGCTGAAGACCCATATGCAAGGGTTGCATGTGAAACAGCAGTGACAACGGGCATGGTGCTTGTAATGGGAGAGATATCAACAAAATGCTATGTTGATATCCCTAAAGTGGTCAGAAGTACGATTATGGAGATAGGATATGATCGTGCCAAATTTGGGTTTGATGGTGAAACCTGTGCTGTTATTACGTCGATAGATGAGCAGTCAGGCGATATTGCAATGGGAGTTGACAAGGCGCTGGAGGCGAAGACCGGAGAGATGAATGATTCACAGATCGCAGAGATTGGAGCAGGGGATCAGGGAATGATGTTTGGCTATGCATGCGACGAGACACCCGAACTGATGCCAATGCCAATATCACTTGCACATAAATTAGCTAAAAGACTTTCCGAGATCCGGAAGGATGGAACATTGGATTATCTCAGACCTGATGGAAAGTCACAAGTAACAGTAGAATATGATGGGGATAAGCCGGTAAGAGTGGATACAGTTGTTATTTCTACCCAGCATTCGGAAGAAGCAGAGCATGATGATATTGAAAGAGATATTATTGAACTGGTAATTAAGAAGGTGATACCTGCAGAGTTGCTCGACAGTAAAACCAGATTTTTGGTGAATCCTACCGGCAGGTTTGTTGTAGGTGGTCCTCAGGGAGATTCGGGTCTGACAGGGAGAAAGATAATTGTTGATACCTACGGCGGGTATGCAAAGCATGGTGGAGGGGCATTTTCCGGTAAGGATCCGACGAAGGTTGACCGTTCGGCTGCATATGCTGCCAGATATGTTGCCAAAAACATTGTGGCGGCAGGCCTTGCACGAAAGGTAGAGGTTCAGCTGGCATATGCAATTGGCGTGGCAAAACCTGTATCTGTAATGATTGATACTTATGGTACCGGTAAGCTGTCTGACGAAAAACTATCTCAGCTCGTTCAGAGATTTTTCGATTTAAGGCCTGCAGCCATCATACAGACTTTGGATCTCAGAAGGCCAATATACAAGCAGACTGCAGCATATGGACATTTTGGCAGGACAGACATTGATCTGCCATGGGAAAAAACCGATAAGGCTGATGTGTTAAAAAAGGCTGCAAGCGAAATGTAA
The DNA here is from genome assembly GCA_023409615.1 of Bacillota bacterium. Classification (GTDB taxonomy): domain Bacteria; phylum Bacillota; class Clostridia; order Acetivibrionales; family DTU013; genus JAEYRF01. The sequence continues at coordinate 13,927 of JAEYRF010000035.1, forward strand.
ATAGAGTGAAACAGAGTGCAGTAGGCATAATAAAGTAGAACAGAGTACAATTAAGGGGATGGGTTGCGAAATATGCGGCCCGTCCCCTTTTTAAACAAAAATCTCAACAATTTCTGCTTCTGTATTTTCATTCAAATCAATGATGTATGGTTGAAGCACCGGTGGCCCCCATTTGTTTGAAAAGACACTTATTTTTTGCCTTTCACTGCCTACCTGCCCGGATGAAATAACGCTGCCCAATTCTCCTGTATTTAGCAGAACCAGTGTTCCGGTGCGGTATACGGCTATACTGTCAATGAACAGGTCCACAATAAATGGATCAAACAGCACACCGGAGTTGGATTTAATGTATGATGCGGCAATGTGCGGCAGCTCCCGCTTTTTGTAGACCCTGTCGGAGGTGAGTGCATCATACACATCAGCCAGTGCGACAATTCTGGAAAACGGATCAATAAGGTTTGAAGACAGTCCCAGCGGATACCCCGAACCATCCCATTTCTCGTGATGTTGAAATGCAATATTGGCAACCTTTGAATTCATTAGATAGGTGTTCTTAATAATTTCGCAGCCATACACCGTATGAAGCTTCATTTGAGAAAATTCATCATTTGTCAGCTTTCCCGGTTTCTGAAGGATTTCCAGTGGAACCTTACATTTACCGATATCGTGCAGAATTGCTCCCATGCCAAGGGACATCAGTGGATCCTTGCTATAACCGAGTTTTTTACCGAGTATGATGGAGTAGATACAGACATCCACTGAGTGCAGGAAGGTATAGTTATCGATATCTCTAATCCCTGTGAGCTGAAGCATGACTGTTTCATTTTCTATCACCCTTGTCAGAATATCTCCAACAGCAGATCTGACAGTAGACATGTCAGATTTTTCATCTTTTCTTGCCATTGTAAAAATATCTTTTATAGTAGAAGTTGCGTGATTATATACTTTTTCTTCTTCAAATTCTTCAATTGGTGTGTATGGCCCTTCCTCCACGTAAATATAATTGACACTGAAGGCCTCCATCTTTCTAAGATAAAGGGGTTTTACCGCAAAACCGGCTAGAAGCAGAAGCCTCCCATCGGATAATCTGATATCCTTTGCGAGCTTCATACCTGGCTTGAGCTGTGACAGTGGTAATTTAATCACTGTAAAGTCCTCCATATTAGCCCAAAGAATTGTAAAACAAATTGCAATTACATTCTATGTTTATTATCTTAATTATAGCACATTATGTAATTTTGAGAACATATTCATAAACATACAATGAACATCTGTACCTGTATCTGAATATAATATTATTCTCAGTATTAAAAGGAGGTGTTTGGGAATGTTAGCCAGACTGCCTGAATGTATCATATACCTTCTGGCAGCATACGGAATGCTTGTGCTGCTAATGAGTGCGATTGATATGATACGTTGTAAAATGGCTGAAAATCGTCCAAAGGTCCGCATTGTTCTGCTCGTTCAGAATGCTCAGGAACAAATAGAGTTTATTGTAAGAAATGTTGTTATAAAGGACTATGCATCCAAAGTGCTTTCAGATAATAAAGTGGTTTTTGTGGATATGGATTCGTCGGATGGAACTGCAGCACTCCTGAAAAAGCTCCAGCAATGCTATCCCAGCATTGAGGTCATGCAGTATAAGGACAAGGATGAGATTTTCAGTGATTTTCAACTCTTTTCACCCACTGAAAAGTGAGCTATACTATAATATAGCTAATGCTTACAAAAAACAGGAAGATGATCAATATTTGATTAAGATATTGATGTGGCACACAAATGGATTTTGTTGAAATAGAAGGAACAATTGAAGACATTATATATAAAAACGAGTCAAATGGGTACACGGTATGCGAGTTGCGGGGAGAGAAGGATACCGTTACTGCTGTAGGATATATGCCGTTTGTCAATACCGGTGAAACGCTCAAGGTCAGCGGTAAATGGGTCACGCACCCTGACTATGGTGAGCAGCTCAAAGTTGAACTGTATGAGAAGGTGCTTCCGAAAACAGTCGATGCAATAGCAAAATATCTTGCGTCAGGTATCGTGAAAGGCGTCGGCCCGGCAACAGCGGAGAAGATAGTGCAGAAATTCGGCTCATCCACATTGGAGGTAATCAACACCGATCCGAAGCGATTGTCGGAAATAAAAGGGATCAACCTGGACAAGGCTCTGCGGATAGGACAAGCCCTGGATGAACAAAGAGGCCTGAGAGAGGTCGTAATGTTTCTTCAGGAATATGGAGTAAACCCATCTGTGTGTATCAAGATACATAGCGCATATGCCGATAAAGCGGTGTCTATGATCAGAGAGAACCCCTATAGATTATGTGAGGATATATTCGGGATAGGCTTTAAGACAGCGGACAGGATAGCCATGAAGCTCGGTATTGACCCGGCATCCCGGTTTCGTACCAGAAGCGGTATAAAGTACATTCTGTCCCAGGCTTCTTCACGTGGACATACTTATTTGCCGGAATGCATACTGAAGGAGTATGCCCAGGAACTGCTCGGGACAGAGCTTTCTGACCTGGAGGACGCGCTTATTTCACTGATCTTTGACAAGGTCGTTCAGACAGAAAAATGCGGTGACTCCAATCATATCTATTTATCTTCTCTATATAAAGCGGAGCAGGGTGTCTGCAAAAGGCTTCTGGCGTTATCGCAGCTACAATTCACTGCAGGACTTAGCAATTTTGACGATAAGCTTGAAAGGCTGCAGAAAGAAGAGGGAATACAGCCTGCTCAAATGCAGAGCGAGGCTATCCGGGAGGCAATGACAAGTGGTGTACTTGTGATAACCGGGGGCCCCGGGACTGGAAAAACAACAATTATTAAAAGCATTATCAAGCTGTTGATGGAGGACGGACACAGTATTACGCTGGCAGCACCCACAGGTCGTGCGGCGAAAAGAATGTCCGAGACAACAGGTTTCGAAGCGCGTACGATACACAGATTGCTGGAAATCGGCTATTCCGGAGATGAAAGTGAGCTTCTGTTCCAGCGGAACGAGGAAAATCCAATTGAAGCGGATGTAATTATTATAGATGAAATGTCAATGGTGGATATATTAATCATGAACCACCTGCTCAAGGCGATTCCGGCAGGCTCCAGACTAATATTGGTCGGTGATGCGGATCAACTGCCATCTGTTGGTGCGGGCAGCGTTCTTCAGGATATTATTTGCTGTAATGTAATCAAAACTGTAAGACTGACTGAAATATTCAGGCAGGCAGGCGAAAGCATGATCACAGTGAATGCACATAGGATTAACAAAGGAGAAGTGCCCATTCTCAATGAACTGGACAAGGATTTTTTCTTTTTGCCAAGGACAGGACTGGATTCAATTGTCCGAACAGTTGTGGATCTTTGCAGCAGAAGGCTGCCGGTTACCTATTCAATGGATCCGATGAAGGATATACAGGTGCTTTCAGCTACCAGGAAAAGTCCTGCCGGTGTTGCAAACCTGAATCTGGAGCTACAAAGGGTACTCAATCCGCCTGACAAGAGGAAGGCGGAAAAATCATCCAGGGGATACGTTTTCAGAGAGGGTGACCGTGTCATGCAGGTGAAAAACAATTATACTCTTAAATGGGTCCGGCCTGAAGACAGGTTTATTGACGGGACCGGTGTGTTTAATGGGGACATGGGTGTGATCCGCAGGATCGATGATGATGCTTCCAGCCTTGAAATCCTCTTCGACGATGATAGGCTTGTTGAATATGACTACAGTATCCTCGATGAGATTGAGCCCGCATTTGCAGTTACAATACATAAGAGCCAGGGCTCTGAATTTCCTGTTGTGATCATACCTGTTTTTTCCGGGCCGCAGGTGCTTATGACAAGGAATCTTTTGTATACGGCTGTTACCAGAGCGAGGAAAATGGTCGTTATGGTTGGAGACGAAGCTTTTTTGCATGAAATGGTCGATAATAAAAGAGAGACATTAAGGTATTCGGGACTGTCAGATAAGCTAAGAAAGTTTGCAGGTTATACCGATATATAATCCATGGGAGAAGGCATAATGTCTGTGAAGCTTTTTAATAAAATAGTAAGCATGATTTATCCGCCGAAATGTATTTTTTGCCAGAAGATACTTAACCACAGTACCTTGCTTCATATATGTAGTGATTGCTATAGTGGACTGCCTTTTGCGCAGATGGAGGTTTTAGCTATCTCACAGGATGATGAGGAGAATTTTTGTGATGGCGCAGTCAGTGTATTTCAGTATACCGGCGTTGTAAAAGAATCACTTATACGGTTTAAGTTCTATAATGAACCGAGCTACTATAAAACCTATGCAAAGCTAATAGCGGATAGATTTGCAAAAATGGCTGACATTAATCAGTACGACATGGTCATGAGTGTACCGCTGCATAAGTACAAAGAGTTTTCCAGAGGATACAATCAGGCTTACCTGATTTCAAAGGAACTTGGGCGCGAACTCAAGTTGCCGGAAAACTCAAGGCTAATCAAGAGATACCGCAATACGGAGGCCCAAAGCCTTCTGGATAAACAGAAGAGAAGTCAGAATGTAAAGGGGGCTTTTACAATTACGTTTCCTGAAAAGGTTGCAGGAAAATCTATCCTATTGGTGGATGACATTCTCACGACAGGCTCAACGTTGGAAGAATGCAGCCGAGAGCTGAAAAAAGCAGGAGCTGTAAAGGTCTTTGCAGTGGTTGTAGCAACAGGAAGAAGAAACTAACAAATTTGCAGAATGGAGGTTTATCAGATGCCAGATGTAAGAAATTGCAGGAAGTGTGGAAGACTTTACAATTATATCGGTGGTGCGCCGAAATGTCCCCAGTGTAAGGAATTGGAAGAGGAGGACTTTAAGAGGGTAAAGCAGTATTTGTATGAAAATCCGGGAGCCAGTCTGACGCAGGTGTCCACAGAACTTGAGGTTAGTATCGAGCTGATCAGAAGGTTTCTGAAGGATGGGAGACTTGAGATAACCAATGAAGAGGGGAACATGATTTTGGAGTGCGAGAACTGCGGAAAATCAATAAGTAGCGGCAGATACTGTCAGGAATGTGAGAGGAATCTAGCATCAGGATTAAGATCGGCGGCGAGCCAGATAAAGTCCGAACTTGATAGCCAGTCTGCTGATGCTAATTCTAAGTCTTTCGGGATGAGATATCTCAATAAAGGCTATGAGAAAAAATAATTATTTTACCAGTTAATAATCAAAAAGGAATTACCGATATACTATATGAGTTTAATTAAATACTTTTAAACGCAGGAACGATATGCCTGAGTAATTTTGAAGGTGAGTGGTGTATATGAGAATACTAGGAGATATTTCGAAAATATCCGGAGTTTACGGCACACAAAAGAATATTGGCAGGATCGGGAAAACCGGTTCAGTGGAAGCTAAAAAAGATGTACTTTCCATATCTAGTGAGGCAAAGGATTTCCAGACAGTCTACAAGGCTCTCAAGGAAACACCTGATATTCGCGGGGCTAAGGTCAGTGACATATTGAACAGCCTGGAATCAGGAGGCTACAATGTGACAGGCCGTGATGTGGCAAGTAAGGTGGTTAATACTGTATTTGATAAAAAGGCATAGTACCATTAGGGGGAGTTGATAAACTCTCCTTTTTACCCTCAACAGTTAATAACCAGTTAGGTGGTGAAGCTTTGGATACCGTTTTAGTTGATAAGCTTATAGAAGTATTGGATAAGGAATCGAATGTATACGAAGGCATCCTGAAGCTTTCCAAGCAAAAAACCGATATCATTATTGCGGGGAAGGTATCAGAACTTGAAGGGATCACTAGAGCAGAGCAATCCGTCATTCTCACCCTCAGCAAGCTGGAGGAGGAGAGAGAGGAACTTGTCGAAAAGATAGCATTGGAACTAAAGGTGAAGCCAAATGATGTGACACTTTCATCTCTTATTAAGATGCTGCCGAAGGAGCAGGCGGTAAAGTTGGAAAGAGGACATAGTTCACTGCCGAAAGTATTTAAAGATATAAGAGATGCCAATGTACTGAATTCGAAATTAATACGTAATTCTCTTGAATATATAGATTTTTCTATCAATGTACTTACGAGTACCGGATCCACAGGGAACTATGGAAACTCCGGCCAATCTGATGATCCGAAGAAGAAAAACTTTTTTGATTTGAAATTATAGGAGGAAATATGGGTGTTGGCTTTGCCAGTTATGAGATCGCCCGTTCTGGTCTTATTGTAAATGAACGGGGACTTTATGTTACTGGCCATAACATTTCAAATGTGAATACTGCAGGATATGTCAGACAGCAGGCCATGATCAAAAATGGTCCTGTAGAGTCTTACTATACAAAGGGTGGTTTGTCTCAATACGGTCTTGGCGCCGATATTCAGGATATCAGACAGATCAGGCACGTATTTTTAGACAACATCTATAGGCAGGAAAATACCACGCTGGGGTACTGGGAGTCCAGACGAAAGACATTCCAGGATGTTGAGGCCATCATGGCCGAACCAATCGAATCCGGATTGCAGAATGTACTGAACAAGTTCTGGGATTCGTGGCAGGAGCTTTCAAAGGAACCTGATAGTCTTACTATCAGAGCTCTTGTCAGGCAAAGAAGTGAAGCACTAGTCCAGCATATCAACCATATGGGCGATCAGCTTGACAGACTTCAGAACGACCTTAACACCGAGATATCAGTCCGAATAAATGAAGTGAATGATATCACAAGGCAAATTGCCGGTTTGAATGTTAAAATCCTCAGAAATGAAGTCAACAGTGATTCAGCTAATGACTACCGCGATCAGCGCAACTCCCTGATCGACCGGCTTACAAAGCTGGTCAAGGCGGATGCGAATGAGATGCAGGATGGTCAGGTGGATATTACTGTCGGTGGATACTTTATCGTTCAGAAAGGTGTCAGCACGGATCTGTATGCATCTGAGAAGAACACCGGAGAAAATTTCTATGTTGCCAAGCTGGGTGGCACTAATATTGAAGTAAATTTGAACAGTGGAATTATAAAAGGATTGATGGAGTCCAGGGGCGAGGTTTCCGGCGCGATCGGAAGCTATGAAAACGGTACGCCGAATACCAAGGTTGATGCGGTTTTCTATGTGGATTTGTCAACAATGTCGCTTGCGGATGCTACACTCAGGATGAACGAATACAGGGATTGGCTTTTAAGCAGAGGATTGGATGCCAATGTAACGATAGAGACGGCGGCATCGGTTGAAGATATTGAAGCTGAGGTTGCCGCAACCGGCGGATTAAGGGCGGATGCAAGAAAATATGCCTTCATAGTGACAAATGACGAACTAGCGGATCCGAATGATTTAGAGACTCTCCAGGCGGCGCTTGCAGGACGAGGTATGGATACATCAGTAATTACTGATAATGATAGCACTGCTGACTGGCTGCCGATGACTCGTGCACTCGATGGCAGCGCATATAGTCTGGCCGACTTTGAAAGTACTGATGCCAGTGTATATACAATGCTGACAGACACCATGGCAAGACACACAAATGCCGATATGGGCGACATACCTGGCTCGTTGAATATTGTATCCGACATGAAGGCACGGCTTAATTCTCTGGTCAGTGTCATGCTGCGAGAGATTAATGCCCTGCATAGTAGTGGTATGAACATGAAGGATCCGCCGACGGGGGGGCTTGATTTGTTTGTAACCATCAATTCAGGCAGGCCGCTTGAGTTGGGCAACATACGGCTGAATTCCAACTTGTCTGATTTGTCCAATATTGCAGCATCCAAAACCGGGAAAAATGGTGACAATTCGAATGCGTTGGAAATTGCGAACCTTAGGAATGCTGTATTGATACAAACCAGTTCGGGAATGGTGAGCTTAGACGATTATTATCAGGATATTATTCTGCATATGGGAAATGAAGGAACGGATGCAGTTAATATCACCGAAAGCCAGAATAAGCTGGTAATGTCGGCAGATGCTCAAAGGACTGCGATCACGGGTGTTTCTATGGATGAGGAAATGACTAATATGATGAAATTCAAGTTTGCATATGATGCATCCTCAAGAGTATTGAATATTATAGACTCCATGATGGAGCAGATCGTAAATAGATTAGGATTGGCAGGCAGGTGATAATGCATGGGTGAATCTTTTTTCGGCTTTAATGTAGCGGTGCGTGGGCTTTTTTCGGCTCAGCGTAATTTGGACACGGTAAACCATAACCTGAATAACATCAATACGCCGGGCTATTCCAGACAGCAATCGGTTCAGGTGGCTTCGCGCCCTATGGCTCTGGCCGATGGTACGGGTATGATGGGAACCGGTGCGGAAGTAACCTCAGTTCGCCGAATTCGTGATGAATATCTGGATTTCAAATACTGGAGTGAAAACATCTCGTTTGGAGAGTGGACGGCAAAGAAGGAAGCCCTTTCTGATATAGAGGTCACATTTAATGAGCCTTCCAATAGCGGATTTACTACCATTATGAGCGATTTTTATGATTCGATGCAGGAATTGGCCAAGGACCCCAGTAGCGCTGCTGTAAGATCACTTGTTAAGCAAAGGGGTGTGACGCTGGCAAAGTACTTTAACAGCATGGCTTCCCATTTCGAAGAGCTTCAGAAGGATTTGAACTATAGGATACAGACAAAGGTTGAGGCGGTAAATTCGTACGCCACACAGATAAAGCAGTTGAACAGACAGATATATATTACAGAATTGGATGGCAACGTTGCCAATGATATGAGGGACCAGCGAACGCTGCTGGTTGACAAGCTGTCGAAAATCGTCAATATCGATGCATCTGAAGTAGTGGCAGGGCGTTTGCCGGATGGAAGAGAGGATAAACATTTCCTTGTAACCATTAGCGGAAAAGCGCTGGTGGATCATTTTACTATCAGCGAACTAGCCTTGGTACAGAGGGATATAACGCAGAAAGTAAATAACGAGGATGTTGGCAATCTTTATGAGGTAAAGTGGGCGGATGGCAACAAGCTGAATATCAAGGGCGGCGAGCTGAGAGGCTACCTGGATGTTCGGGATGGTAATGAGGGCAGCAATAATGGCCCGAACGGGATTACCTCTCCGAATTATAAAGGTATCCCATTTTACCAGAAGAAGCTCAATGAGTTTGTACAGACATTTGCCCGGGCATTCAATGAAGGATATATTGATACGGATGCCACAAAAGGATATAGTGCCACTGATACTTTCGGCACAGGCCATGCCGATGGCTACGGCTACGGCTCCGGTGCAACTGATAATGGCATCCGGTTCTTTACGATGACAGTGAATAAGCAGGCTATGTCGAGCGCTGAATTCACAGACGGAATTCCCCTTCCGACGGATCCTGACTACAATGAGGCTGTGTATAATTTGTACAGCAACATTACTGCAAAGAACTTCTCTGTCAGCTTTGATATTCTTGATGATTATAACATGATCGCCACATCCAATGTGGTTGGACAGGCCGGAAATACTGAGGTGCTCAATGAATTGCTTGGATACAGAAGGAATGCGGATATGTTCGCCGAAGGAGCGCCTGAGGATTTCATGAAATCACTGGTGGCCACACTTGGTATCGACACTGAGCAGGCAGGCTACTATGGAAATAACCAGCGTGTTGTGGTAGACCAGATTGTAAACAGGCGGTTGTCAGACTCCGGCGTTTCTATCGATGAGGAGATGACAAATCTTGTGAAGTTCCAGCAGGCATATAATGCTTCAGCAAAGATGATACAAACAATGAATGAGATATATGAAACACTGATAAATAAGCTGTTTATTTAAGGGAAAAAGGAACGGGGACACACCTTCAGATACCGTTACAAGGAATGTCCCCAATAAAGGGAGGACTGAGATATGAGAATTACAAATAATATGCTAATCAACAATATGGTCAACTATATAGGAAGCAATTTAGCCAGGATGAACAGATACCAGAGTCAGCTTGCCACAGGGAAGAAGATACAGGTGCCTTCTGACGATCCGGTTGTTGCCGCAAGAGCGTTGAAGCTCCGCACAGATGTAGCTGAGATTGAGCAATACCAGAGGAACCTCAAGGATGCTCGATCCTGGCTGGATATGACGGAAGATGCCCTCGCAAAGATTGGAGATGTGCTGGAGCGTGCCAGGGAACTGACAGTCCAGGGATCGAACGGAACCAACACTTCCGATGACACACAAAAAATCAATTCGGAATTGAAGCAACTTCGAGAACAGATTATTCAGATCGGTAATTCAACATATGCAGGAAGATACTTATTTTCAGGTTATCAGACAGACAAACCGCTGCTGGATAAGGATACAGGTGAGTTTTTAATTGATGTGGATACAATAGCTGAGAATATAACATATGAAATCGGCGTTGGAGATGACATCAATATCAATGTGGCAGGCGGCGACCTTTTCAATAATGGCAGCGATGCAGACTCAGCCAGTGGTACGCCGGGTAAGCTCATCAGCGACTTTGATGCGCTTATAACAGCGCTTAATGCCGGTGACCATAGCGCAGTGGGAAATATGCTCACTAATATTGATGATAATATAAATAATCTGCTTCGTATCAGAGCCGATGTCGGCGCAAGAACCAACAGACTTGAACTCAGTAGTAACAGACTGGGAAATGACATTACCAATTTTACTAAACTAATGAGTGAAAATGAAGATGTGGATGTGGCAGAAACCATAATCAACTTCCAAAACGAGCAGAATGTCTACAGGGCGTCACTTGCCGGCGGTGCAAAGATCATACAGCCGTCTCTGATAGATTTTCTCAGATAAGTGGTGATAAGATATGGGACTGAGTATTCAGACTACTAGTACACAAATTGGTATCCATCACGCTTCGGGAAAATGGAATATTGAGTCCCAAAAAGCAACGTTACATTTTCGTACAAAACAGGCGAAGGTCAATTTAGACACCGAGCTGCCCATGGTTATCATTGACCAGTACGAGTGCTTTGCCACTGCAGGCTTGAAGAACAATTACGACCTGACAAGAAGTATGGCACAGAAAGCTTATCAGCAACTGATTGAATATATCGGCAAAACTGCTTCGGACGGAAATACTCTTGCGGCCATAGAAAACGGAGGCAATCCAATAAAGGCAATTGCGGTAAGAGATGCATACCCAGAGCATACATTCGGGATTGACTCTATTCCAAAAGCGAGGCCGAAAATCAGCTTTACAGGTGGCGTTAATATTGAATGGGAAGACGCTAGACATGGTGCGAGGATTGGAATTGAAGGCCAATATAATCCAGGGTATATCATGATTGACTATAAGCCTTCTGATATCGATATCTATGTAAAACAGTATCCAAAGATCAATATAGAATATCTGGGCAATAGTATAGACTCAAAAATTTAACCTTTATGGAGGAATGGAAATGATACTGAATACCAAACATTTTGGCGAGATCGAGCTGAAGGAAGAAGGCATATTGCTATTTGAAGAAGGCCTTCCCGGATTTGATCAGATAAAAAAATTTATTATCATTGATAGTATGGAAGAGGATTCACCTTTCAAATGGCTTCAAAGCATAGACGAACCTCAGCTTGCGTTTGCTGTAGTCAATCCATTCATATTCAAAGAGGATTATGATTTCATACTGTCCGATGATACAGTTGATAAGCTTGGAATATTACAGGAAAGTGATGTAGCTGTTTATTCAATCATAGTTGTACCGAAAGATCTGGAGAAAATCAGTATGAATCTCAAAGCACCAATCGTTGTTAATACTGAGAACAGAAAAGCTGCTCAAATTATCCTTGACACTGATAAGTATACTGTGAGACACTATATACTGGATGAGCTCCATAAACGGGAGGTTAGCGTCAATGCTGGTACTAACGAGGAAAAAGGATCAGACAATTATTATAAATGATAATATTGAGATAACGATACTGGAAGTACAGGGCGATCAGGTGCGTATTGGCATCAACGCGCCAAAAAGTGTGTCAATCCATAGGAAGGAAGTGTTCCTGGAGATACAGCAGGAGAATAAAAGGGCCTCCGAGGTGGGTAATGTATCACTGGATGAAATCATAAAAAACAATCTGAAATAGTAAAAATAAAAAATCTGAAAATTTTTCGGATTTTTTTATTTTAGCTATAAAGTAATTTTACAAATGGACGATAAATAAAGTGAGAGTTAAAAAAAGTGTTTCCTTCAAACCGGCCGGATGAACGAAATCCTTTTTTTATCTCAAAAATAATGGGGGGCAAGGATGCCCTACTAAAACAAAAACATGGAGGTATTATCATGAGAATTAATCACAATATCGCAGCTCTCAACACTTATTCAAGGTTGACACAGGCTACAAACGCCCAGAGCAAATCACTTGAGAAATTGTCTTCAGGTCAGAGAATCAACAAAGCCGGCGACGACGCAGCAGGTCTTGCGATTTCCGAGAAAATGAGAAATCAGATCAAGGGTCTTGATCAGGCGGCAAGAAATGCTCAGGACGGTATTTCTCTTATTCAGACAGCAGAAGGTGCTTTGAATGAAACTCACGAAATGCTCAAGAGAATGAGAGAACTGGTTGTTCAGGCAAACAACGGCACCAACGACGACAACGATCTGGATAAGATTCAGGAAGAAATCGTACAGCTGAGGCAAGAAATCACCGGAATCGCAGACAAAACTCAGTTCAATGGAAAGAATTTGATCGATGGAACCCTGGGTGTAAAGGTTGTAAGCGGTACAACCAATCTTTCCGCTCTTACCGCCGCAGGTATATCCGTAGAGATCAGCGGAATTAAAGACGCCACAACTATAGGTATCGTTGCAGCCGGAACTTCAATAGCTGTTACGGTCGGAACGACTACACAGACCATGAACTTAGGCGCGACAATTTCTGCTGTTGCCAAGGGCAGCTATAACTTCAACGATGTTGGCGTAAAGCTTAACTTTAGTTCCAATCAAGACATTAGTGCACTTCTTGCAGCTGGCAATCTATCAACTGATGGTGAAGACGCAATACTGCAGATTGGTGCTAACGCAAACCAGCAGCTTGACATTTCAATTGACGACATGAAAGCGGAAGCAATAGGATCCGCCGCCGGCTTTGTCAGTGATGTTGATGTTACAGACCCAGCTCAATCCTTTGCAGATAGACTGGCTATCCTTGATGGTGCGATTGAGACGGTATCTGCAGAGAGATCCAAAATGGGTGCTTGGCAGAACAGACTTGAGCACACGATCAACAATCTGTCAACCAGCTCCGAGAACCTCACAGCTGCCGAATCCCGTGTCCGCGATGTTGATATGGCCAAGGAAATGATGGAGTTCACAAAGAACAACATCCTCAATCAGGCTTCAACCGCAATGTTGGCTCAGGCAAATCAACAGCCTCAGAGTGTACTGCAGTTATTACAGTAATTATACAAATCGTACTATTTATAAAAGCCAACCATACGGTTGGCTTTTATTTTAGAATTAATTTAGTGAAAAGAGGGTAAGTCATGGAAATCACAGCACAGGAATTAGTACGACAGATACAAAGCGTCACAGAAGAGATACGGCTTATGACAGCAAGGATGTATGAAGGCAATATTGGTGATGGATTCGGCATGCTGCCGAAAATCATCGATGGGATTGGATTTGTGGCTGATCAGTATGTACTGTCATGTGGCAATACAGAAAAGGTTGTCAGGCTTAATCAGGAATTGTCCAACACAAATGATACTATTGCCAATAAAGACTTTGTTTTATTTGCCGATATATTTGAATATGAGATTATTTCAATACTTGAAGAAATGCTAAAGGATTTACAGAGCAAATATACAAACTAAACGGAGCGTTTAATCATGTCAATTTTCGAAGATAACATGGCATATTTAGAGAAATTTAGTTGCGGGCTACATCAGCAAATAAGACAGAAGCTGGAAGAAATAAAGCCGTCCCGGATAAAAGCAAATATATGCAGGAATAAAAGAGACGAATTGAACATAAAAGTGGATGACGGCACTAGGGAGTACTTTGTTCACAGTACCTATAATGTTGATGCCGAGGCGGCTAAATGGACTGAGGGTGTAGATACTCAAGCAGATATCATTGTCATTATCGGTCTGGGGCTGGGATATCATGTTGAAAAGCTGAGAGGCATGGCAAAAAAAGAAGCGAAAATATTTGTCATAGAGCCAAGCATGGAGATCTTTAAGCTATTTATAGAAAACAGAAGATTTAGCGAGGTTTTTACCGGAGGTAATTTCTCGCTAATCATTGGAGAACTCTCCGAAAACAGTGCCCGGCAAATATTTGCCGGCTTTAAGGAAGTTTTGCTTGGGAAAGTTGAATTTGCGGCATTCTCTATTTATAGGAGTCTATATGGTGAACATTTTGAGACGATTAAAAAGGAGTTCTTAGATTATATAAGAGTCTTTTCCAAAAACATCAGTACGACAGAGTATTTTAAGTGGCTGTGGCTTAAGAACCATCTAATGAACATACTTCATATGGATGGCGTTGTAAATGGCAAACATTTGTCAGGAAAATTTAAAGGAAAGCCCGCAATTATTGTATCAGCAGGACCATCTCTCAATAAAAATATCAGATTATTGGAACATGCGAAAAATAAAGCGGTTATTTTTGCTGCAGGTTCATCCTTCAGAGTATTGAAAAACCATGGTATAACTCCCGATTTTACGGTAGCAATAGATGGTTCGCCCTTAATAAAGGACATTTATCATGATTTGGATACGAATGGTACAATACTTCTTTATATGAATCGCATTAATGACGAAACGCTTCGGCTGTTTCAATCGAAAAAGGCTATTTTTATCGATAACGAGGATAGGTTGGCACGACAGTTTGCTGAGATAATTGGTATTGACTTTGAAATAATGGAGCCGGATCAGACTGTGGCAGGAACCTGTGTTTCCATGGCCAGCTTTATGGGCTGTAGTCCAATCGTACTCATAGGTCAGGATTTCGCCTGTACGAATCTCGAATTTCATGCAGAGGGAGCTGCGCATATGAAAAATTTTAGGGAAGATCTGGAAAAAGATAAAAATGAGTTAATTCTAATGAAAGATATTTTCGGACAGGATACCTATACTTTACCTAATTTGTTAAGCGCTAGGATTTCAATGGAGGCAAGGGTCTGGAATGGAGTCAAGGAGGGAAACCGGTTCATTAACGCAACCGAGGGCGGTATTGGTGTAAAAAACTGTGTGAATATGGCCTTTGCAGATGTTCTCCAGAAGCATTTAAATCATACCTTGAATATTAAGGGGGCAATCCATGAAATTATAAATGATACCCGTTACTTGGTCAAAATAGATCGTGATAAATTACGTTTGTATTTTGAATATATAGATTTGGAAGCTAGATTGCTAAAATCGAAGGCAATGGCCCTGAATGACCTTTGTGAAAAAGCGAAGAAAGAGTTGAGCAATAAGACAGTTTACCCTGAGCAATATGCCAACCTTGCTAAAAATATTAATGAAGCCCAAAGCAGTATTGAAAAGAATGAGTTTTATAGTAAAATTATATTGGCAGCTATCACACAATCGATAGCAATTCACAAGCTTGTTATGGAGAACGATATTAAAAACACATCTGACATAATAGAAAAGAACCTACATCGAATCAAATTTATTAGCAAACAAATGACGGAAATTTGTGAAGTATGTGTTTTTTTGGAGTCATTTATCCAAAATGTATATAATCCGTTATACAAAAATGAGCCGCAGTGTGAAGGAGTATAAATGAAAATTTTATTTTTCACAGACTGTATGTCGATTGGTGGCGGAGTGCCTCACGATTTAATGTTTCCATCTATTGTAGCGCATAATTTTCTTTTGTGCGAGATTGATAATGTGGTTTTGGATGGTATGACCACGGGGGAAGCAGCCCAGGAGATTGAAAAGGTAGTCGACAGGTGCCCGGATATTGTTGTTTTTGGTTTTGGTGTGAACGATGCTCTTCCGAGAGGTCTTAGGAGGGAGCAAAGAGGCGCTCTGATAAGATGGACTTACAGAGTCGGTATGTCAAAAAAGATCAGATTGGCTTTCAGGACCATTTTCCTCAATCCTCTTGAGTATGCAAAACAGGTTATTACAAAACCAAAGCATTATTTTACAATTGATGGGATGATTTCAAATATTGATTACTGTATGAGCGCTTTTCATGAGAGAGGTATTCAAACAGTTCTTATCAATATAGCGCCTGTTCTAAATTACAGATTTATAAATGCTTTGAAGCACATTGAAGAGTATAACAGAGCTATCCATGGGTATTGTAAAAGCAAATCAATTCCGGTTGTGGATGCATTTACAATATTCAATGAGATCGGACCGGGAAAGGCGCTTGCAAAAGACAGGTTTCACTATTCGGAAGCGTCACATAAAGCAGTTGCGGTTGAATTGATTAAAATTATCAATAAAATAAAAGAAGGATAGATGAACCGGAGGATGATACTGGTGAAACGAAAAATAGCCATTGTAACAGGCTCGCGGGCAGAATATGGTTTATTATATTGGATAATGAAAGAGATTCAGAAATCTAGAAATCTGGAATTACAATTGATTGTTACAGGTATGCACCTATCTGATGATTTCGGAGCATCATACAAGCAAATATTGGATGATGGATTCATCATTAATAAAGAAGTTGATATACGGGTGGAAGACGATACTCCCCAAGGTATTACGAAATCAATAGGACTTGGTTTGATTGGATTTGCACAAGCTTATGAAGAGCTTAAGCCGGATATTTTGCTTGTATTGGGTGATAGATATGAGATTCTGGCAGCTGTGAGCGCTGCTTTACCTTTTAATATACCAATTGCGCATATTTCAGGAGGAGAAATTACCGAAGGAGCAATTGATGAGCAAATAAGGCATGCTATTACAAAAATGTCGCACATCCATTTTCCTGGCGCGGAAATATACCGCGATAATATTATAAAAATGGGTGAGCAAAAATGGCGGGTTTTCTATGTAGGAGACCCTGCTATTGAAAATATTTTTCACACAAAGTTTTTCGACAGGAAATTGTTGTTTAGTGAGTTAGGCCTGGATATAAACCTGAAGACTTTTCTTGTAACTCTGCATCCTGTAACATCCAATTCAAAAGATCAAATAGAGGCTGAAAGCAAATTTTTCTTTGATACGTTGAGTAAGTACAAGAATGTAAATATTGTTATTACCTACCCGAATTCCGATCAATATAATAGTATAATCGTAAATCAAGTTAAGGACTTTTGCCTGTATAACAGTAATGCAAAGGCATTTAAAAACCTTGGAAGTCAATACTATTTAAGCGTGATGAAGGCATGTGATGTTGTCCTGGGAAACTCTTCAAGTGCAATTGCAGAAGCGCCTGTATTAAAGAAACCTGTTATCGATTATGGAGACAGGCAGAAGGGCAGATTAAAAGCTGACAATATTATAACAGTGGAGGTATGTACATCTGAACTGCAAACAGCAATAGACAAGTGCCTCAATGACACATCATTTCTTAAACAGGTTGAAAAAACCGAGAGTCTTTATGGAAATGGTGAAACAAGCAAGCTTATTGTTAAAATACTGAGCAGTATTTTTATAGATCAAAGATTACTTAGAAAAAAGCTAGTTTTTGATCAATTGTAGTTTGAGTATTTATTATTTCGTTGAAAAGTCGATATAATCATTATATTAAGCTAAGTTTATTTATAGTTTATATCGAGAGGATTTTGAAATGGCAAAAGCATTGATAAATGAAAAGATAGAGAACCTTATTCTGGAAAAGACTGAACTGTATAGAGGCACTAATGGCTTTTATAGAAAAAAATATTCCGGCGTAAATATAGTCAAGTATTCAGATATTCCACTAATAAGGAAACAAGATTTATTGCAGGACCAGATGGAAAATCCTCCATTCGGTTCCAATATAAACATTGAGCGTGAAAAAATTGTACGCATCCATAGGACATCCGGAACATCAGGAAAGCCATTGCTGCTTGCCATGACTCGAAATGATATTGCTGCTGTTGTGAATGCAGGAGCACGTGCTTTTGGAACTGCGGGTATGGGACCGGGAGATATAGTTTTCAACTGTATGAATTATTGTATGTGGATGGGTGGCTTTACAGATCATATGAGTATGGAGGCGACCGGGGCGGCGGTTGTCCCTTACGGTGTGGGGCGTACGGAAAATCTTATAGAAATACTTCTTGACATGGATGGACCTTCCCTGCATTCGACACCTTCATATTTGAATATTATCAGTAAGACATTAAAAGATAAATATAATAAAAAGCCATTGGAGCTTGGCTTAAAGAAAGGCTTTTTTGGCGGTGAATCCGGTATGCAGGATAAACAGTTCAGGGAAAAAATAGAGGCAGACTGGGGCATGAGAGCCATGAACGCTAATTATGGGATGTCTGAAGCCATGAGTATTATGGGCTCCGAATGCGCTGAGTGCAACGGGCTTCACTTCACTGCGGAGCAGTACTTATATGCTGAATTGCGCAAGCTAGACTCTGAATGTGCATCGGCAGAAGATATAAAGGAAGGTGCCATTGGCGAGCTTGTAGTTACAAACTTTGAAAAGGAAGCACAGCCGTTGGCTAGGTACTGTACAGGTGACGTTATTGAAATAGTGTCAACCGGTGATTGTCTTTGCGGTGAAAAATCATTCAGATTCAGGGTTATTGGAAGATGTGATGACATGATTGTAATAAAAGGAATCAATTTCTATCCGGAGTCAATCAGAACAATTATTTCTTCCCACAAAGAATGTTCAGGTAATTACATCATCCAGGTGCCGGGTACCACGATAGCTGATAATATTAAGATAATTATTCATAAGACGGATGCAAATGCAGGACATGCCCTATGTGAAGAAATAAGAAATGAAATCAGAAGTAAATTCTTTATCTCTCCTATAATTGAATTGGTAGATGATATTAGAGACATTGAAAATAAACAAAAAATTGTAGAGAGGGTGCCGTATGTATAAATTAAAGTGCAATAGATTATATGCAAGTGAAATAGCCAATTACCTAAATACAAGCTTTTACGGAAAGGATATATTGATCATAAAACCTGTAGACATTAATGCGAAGGAAGATAATGTACTGTGTTACTATGATGGAAAGAGCAGTGACGCTTTAAGCTCAATATCCAATGAAGTACTGATAATTGCTGAATATTCCGGTAATATCGGTCTTGGTGAAAACATCACGGTTATTGCAAGCAAAAATCCTAAAAGAGACTTTTATAAAGCAGTTAATGAGTTCTTTGTTCAGGGTAAACCACATACCATTGATAAATCGGCTTTTGTCATCCCGGAAGCTAAAATCGGCTATAATGTTAATATCGGCAAGAATTCATATATAGACAGTAATGTAGAAATTGGCAACAACACATATATAGGTAATAATGTTATAATATCCGGCACCGTAAGCCTAGGTTCGAATTGTATTGTTAAAGATGGTGCGGTGATAGGTTCGGAAGGATTCGCATTTATTGAGGATCCTGAAGGAATCATCCACATACCGCAATTTGGTGAGATCAAAATTGGCAATGACGTATGGATAGGAACAAATACTACAATAGAAAGACCAGTTTTCGGTAAAACCTATATTGATAATGCAGTAAAAATTGATGATTTGGTTCATATCGGCCAAGGAGTATCAATAGGAGCGGAAAGTCAAATAACAGCTGGAGTTGTTCTGGCTACCAATGTAAAAGTGGGATGCAAATGCTTTCTTGGAATTAATTCTTCAGTAAAAGACATGGTGCAAATTGGAGATAACGCTGTGATTGGAATGGGCAGTGCAGTAATTTCCGATGTAAGCAGTAATCAAACTTATATGGGTGTCCCGGCGAAACAAAAAGGTACGAAATAATTGGAGGCCTCAAAATGAATAACTTAATTAAAAATACTTTTAAAGAAAAAATATCTGATCACCTGCGAAATCTAATGGAGAGAGTCAAAAGCGAAGAAGGTATTGACTCCAAAGCTTATAAAGCGCTATACAATCAATATGTTTATTCACCTGATGAAGAAATAACACATAATGAAATTAATACAAAGCATTATGAAGCGGCAATCCAGGGCGATAATAATCTTCCATGCGGGGTAGAGCGGCTGTATAAGAGGCAATTAGTCATTGATTTGACTATGGTTTGCAGTTCGCATTGCCGATATTGCCTAAGACAGAATTATAGTATCAAGCAGTTTACAAGAAGCGACATTGATAAAGTAGTAAAGTATTGCAGACAGGATGAATATCTGAAAGAACTGCTTATTACAGGGGGAGATCCTTTTATGGTTCCCCAGCTGTTGATGAATCTGATCTCCGAACTGGTAAAAAAAGCACCCAACATAAAGATTATCAGAATTGGGACAAGATTGCCCGTACAAGATCCCGACAGATTTGATGAAGAATTGTATTCTTTCTTTGATTCTTACAGAAGAGCTGTCATTTTTGAAGTTGGGATACAGATTAACCACAAGATAGAGATTCATGAAAAGACTGTTAAGGTTATTGAAAAGCTTATTGAGAGCGGAGTTCGCGTATACAGCCAGAATGTACTGCTAAAGGGAGTCAATGATGATATCGATAGTCTGGTTGAACTTTACGATACACTAAGGTATCTGGGAGTTGAAGCCCATTATCTTTTCCATGCAATACCTATGAAAGGAACAACAAGGTTCAGAATTCCTATTTCAAGAGCTTTAGAGTTAGGCCGTGAGCTTACATCGTCAGGTAGGATTCCGGGGAGAGTAAAGCCTATGTTATCATTAATGACTGATGTTGGTAAAGTTACATTATATGATGGAACATTGGGTGAAAAGGATCATAATGGGTTTTATGATGTCCATACATGTTATAGTTTGGAGGAGAGAAAAAAATGGAACCCCGATTATGAGATGCCAAATTCTGCATATATTGATGCAAATGGATGGATTACAGTAAAATACCTTGACGGGGGAGAAGTGTGATGTCAAAGGATAATATCATATTAATCGGATGCGGTGAGCATGCGAGGATGGTTATTGATAACATCGAAGACGAGGGCAGGTATAATATTTTTGGTTTGGTTACAAACAATGACAATGAAATGGGTACCCGAATTTATGGGTATGATGTGATATGTAAGGATGGGGATGTAGAAAATCTATTAAAAGAAAATAGAGATATAAAAGGTTATTTTCTAGGAGTTGGCAATATGAAAACCAGATATAATATGTATAAAAAACTAGATAAGCTAATCGATGCAGTAAATATCATTCATCCAACGGCGATTATTTCAAAGCATTCCACAATTGGCACAGGAAATATTTTTGAAGCATTCACAAAGGTTGCAAATGGTGCCGTAATCGGTTCGCATATTATTGTGAATAGCTATACTGCAATAAATCATGACGAGATAATAGAAAATAATGTATTGTTAGCCGGAGGTGTAAGCCTTGCCGGGAAAAGAATTGGTGAGAATACAATAATATCTGACGGAGTTACAGTCGGATTCAAGAAAAGTGTTGGCAGGAACTGCATTATCGGTGACGGTGCGGTTGTTACAAAAGATATCCCTGATAATGTTATTGCTTACGGAAATCCGGCCAGGGTGGTGAGAGCAAATGATTGGTAATGGAAGAGTTTTTATTATTGCCGAAGCTGGAGTGAATCATAATGGCTCGTTTGAAACAGCAAAGGAGCTTGTGGCGAAAGCGAAGTGGGCGGGAGCGGACGCTATAAAATTTCAGACATGGAAAACGGAGAATGTCGTAACCAGATCTGCAAACAGCCCTGAGTATCAAAAATTACATACTGATGCACTTAGCCAGTTTGACATGCTCAAGAAGCTGGAGCTTCGTTACTCAGACTTTAGTATAATAAAAGATTATTGTGATAATGTAGGCATTACTTTTATGTCAACAGCAGATGAATACGAGAGCGCATTATTTTTAAATTCTCTGGTAGACATATTTAAGATAGGATCAGCGGAATTGACAGACTGGCCTTTTCTACGGAAAATTGCTGCTTTTAATAAACCTGTGATACTATCAACAGGAATGGGCAATATGACTGAAATTACTAACGCGGCAAATATTCTTTTCCAAAATGGCTTAGATCGGGGAAAGATTATTGTTCTTCATGCAAACACAGAGTATCCAACACCATTTAAGGATGTAAACCTCAGGGCTATGAATTCAATAGGTAATTTATTGCAGGTCCGGGTAGGATATTCCGACCATACCCTGGGAATTGAAGTACCTATTGCAGCTGTTGCGATGGGGGCCTGTGTTATTGAGAAACATTTTACTTTAGATAGAAAAATGAAAGGCCCTGATCATTCCTCAAGTCTTGAACCTGAAGAATTTAGGAGAATGGTTGATTGTATACGTAATATTGAGGTTTCTCTTGGTGATGGAATTAAGCGCCCAAGTGAGAGTGAGCTGATAAATATTAAAATAGTACGCAAATCTATCGTAGCAAAAGTACCTATAAAAAAAGGTGAGGTGCTCAGTGAAAATAATATTACAGTCAAAAGGCCGGGATATGGTATCAGCCCTGATAAGTGGGATTATGTTGTTGGAAGTCAGGCAGAAAGGGATTATGAGGTAGACAATTTTATAGAAAATGGAGTTGATTGAGGTGGAAAATGCACCCTGTAAATCTGAGAAAATCATGTGTATCATTCCTGCAAGAGGTGGTTCAAAGGGCGTAATAAAAAAGAATGTAAGATTGTTGGGCGGCAAACCGTTGATTAAATGGACGATAGATGAAGCTAAAAAATCAAAATTTATAGATAACATTTTTGTTTCAACTGAGGATCCCGAAATAGCTCAGATCAGTAGGGATTTTGGTGCTGAAGTTATAGACAGGCCGGTCGAACTAGCGGGTGATTCAAGTGCAACTATTGATGCGTTGCTTTATACGCTAGATAAGCTAAAAGAGTATGGTATAAAAGCGGAATATACTCTGCTGCTTCAATGTACATCGCCGTTTAGAAAGATGGTTCATATTGATGAAGCCATACAAAAATTTCTGAGTAGTATTGAAACTGCGGATTCTTTAATTTCTGTAACCAAAGTAGAGCATCCACCTTGGTGGTATTTTAAGCTGACTCCTTCTGGTTATATTTCTGAATTTCTGGAATATGATAAAAATATTTATGTAAATAGGCAGGACTTCCCAGAAGTTTATAATGCTAATGGAGCTATTTTTATAGCAAAAACTGAGATTTTATATAAACATAAAAGATTCGAAACTGGCAAAACTTTGGCATATGTTATGGATTCAAATTCTTCTATAGACATTGACAATGAAACAGATTTTATGTTGGCCGAGTTTCTGGTGAACACAAAGAAATAATTACATTCATTTTTCAGCTTCAACCATAAAATGAGCTGTTTTAATTCTTCCGCCATAATCTGTTCTTTCCAGTGAGTCAATATTTATGCTTCTAAACCCTGCTTTGGTCCAATATTCAATTATTTGAGCTTCATCAAAAAAATGCACAGTTCCGATTTGGGCTACACTTCCTTCAGTTATATTCCGATATGTATTTTCGTCAATTTTTTCACCGGTACCATATCCTGACATTCCTTTTTTAACTAATGCAGTTGAAAAAATTTTCCCATTTGTTTTAAGAACTCTATTACATTCATTTAATATACATAATATTCCTTTTGTATCATTGCAAACAATTAGACCTGAATCAATGATTGCATCAAAGTAATTGCTTTCATACGGTGTATTACATGCATCAGCTACTATAATTTCTGCCTTTAACCCCTCTTTTTCAAGACAGTCTTTCGCTTTTTTCACCGCTGTTCCAGACCCATCATACGCATATACATCAAAGTTTTCTCTTGAAAGATACCATGTTATTGCTCCAATTCCACACCCAATATCTAGAATCTTCATTTCCTTTCTATTGCTGTTATAAAAATTCCTTGCGACAAAACGCACCACTTCTTCTGACGGATATTTACCCCATTCTCTTTCTTGATGTACTTCTTCCCATCTTGTATCAAAGGTTTTCATTATCATATCCTCCACCTATATAATATCGGATATATTCATACCATCATTAAACCTTTTTCAATCTGCTAATCTGGGTCTGAGATCTGTTTTTCCTCTTCAGATCTGTAAGCTTCATTTTTTTGCACCCCTTATACATGTTATAATACACATTGTTATACGATGTCAACAAACTTACGGGGTATTCAATACATGGGGCCCATTTGAACAGTTAATATATTTTTATCAAAAGCCGATATTTATATTGCAGTTCATATTGCTTTGTGTCTTTATACAAACTGATCCGAAAAGGGGATTTCCATGGGGATAAAGGATATAGTCAAAATATTCATTAAAGCTGAAAACAACATAAAAATTGCTCTTGAGGTTATAGATAAAAGCGGCAGGGGAATTGCGCTCATTCTGGATGATGATCAGAGACTTATCGGGACAGTGACTGACGGGGATATCCGAAGAGCAATATTGAAGGGCTTATCTCTGGATGAACCGGTAAATTCCATTATGAACAGCAATTATGTATTCGTAACCCGGAATTACTCAAGGACACTTGCCACAACAATATTCCAAAATAGAGGTATTAGTCAGCTTCCTGTTCTTGATGATGATATGCGTGTTATCGATGTAATATTTTATCATGAATTTTTTGAAGAAAGGGCAAAGGAAAATTGGGCAATCATAATGGCGGGGGGACTTGGTACCAGGCTTCATCCTCTTACCCAGGAAGTGCCCAAACCCATGCTCAAGGTTGGAGCGAAGCCAATTATTGAGACGATCATTGAGCAGCTGAAATCTTACGGGTATAAGAATATTGTACTATGTTTGAACTATAAGGCAGATATTATCAAAAATTATTTTCAGGATGGCGCTAATTTTGGCGTGAATATCAAATACGTGAGTGAAAGGAAGCGTCTGGGAACAGCCGGTGCCATAAGGCTTGCCAGAGAATATATAGATAAGCCGTTTTTTGTATTGAACGGAGATATCTTGACGAAGTTGAATTTTGATCAATTCATGCAGTTCCATATAAAAAGCGGTAATAATATAACGATAGGAACAAAACAATATGAGATTCAGATCCCTTATGGTGTTGTAAACTTAAAGGATGAAAAAGTTACTGATCTGACGGAAAAGCCCAGTTTAAGCTATTTTATCAGCGGCGGTATGTATTGCCTTGATCCGGGAGCAATTGACCGCATACCCGAGGATGAGTACTTTGATATTACTCAGCTGATCAGCGGTTATCTGGACAAAGATGAAAAAGTCGGAAGCTTTCCGATAACGGAGTACTGGATGGATATCGGGCAGATCGAGGACTATAACCAGGCAAATGTTGACTACGGAAGTATGTTTAGGGGTGAAGCTAGTGCAACTGGAGAATAAAAAGATATTGATCACAGGCTCGGAAGGCTTTATCGGAAGCCATCTGACCGAAAAACTGGTTGAAACAGGCGCAGATGTCACTGCGCTTGTTCAGTACAATTCATTCAATAACTGGGGCTGGCTGGATACCCTTGATAAGCGGGTATTGAATGAGATTGATGTGTACACCGGTGATGTCCGGGAGTATGACAGCATATCAAAAGCTATTGCCGGGAAGGATATTGTGTTCCATCTGGCAGCTCTTATTGCCATCCCATATTCCTATCAGTCTCCCGCCGCTTATGTCAGGACGAATGTGGAGGGAACGCTGAATGTGATGGAGGCCTGCAGGGTGCATGGCGTTCAAAAAGTTATTCATACTTCTACCAGCGAGGTTTATGGTACGGCGCAATATGTGCCGATTGACGAGAAGCATCCATTGCAGGGGCAGTCGCCGTATTCAGCCAGTAAAATTGGAGCGGACAAAATTTCGGAAAGCTATTACAGATCCTTCAATGTACCTGTGGCAACAATACGGCCGTTTAATACGTATGGTCCCCGCCAGTCGGCAAGAGCGGTCATACCAACCATTATATCCCAGTTGTTGTCCGGGGCTGAGACCTTGAAACTGGGTGCGATATCCCCAAGAAGAGACATGACCTTTGTAAAGGATACAGCTGATGGATTTATCCGTATAGCGGAAGCGGATTCCAGTATCGGAGATACGATCAATGTGGGCTCGAATAATGAAATTACCATTGGAGATCTGGCATCAATGATTATAAGGCTTATCGGCCGTGAGGTGCCGATTGAATGCCAGGAAAACAGGCTGAGACCGGAAAAAAGCGAAGTGAACAGATTGTGGTGCGACAATCGCAGAGCTGCGGAAATAATAGGCTGGTCTCCTTCATATACGCTTGAGCAAGGTTTGACTGAGACGATTGAATGGATAAAGTCGAATATGGCTCATTTTAAAACTGACATATACAATGTCTGACCGGTAGGAGGCGTTTTCGGATGATACCCTTGAGTGTACCTGAAATGAAAGGCAATGAGTGGAAATATATTAAAGAATGTCTGGATACAAATTGGGTCTCCAGTTCGGGAAGCTATGTTGATCTTTTTGAGAAAAAATTCGGTGAATATATTGGAACAGAAAAAGCTGTTGTAACTGTAAACGGCACTGCAGCGCTGCATCTGGCACTAGTAAGCCTTGGGATACATGAAGGCGATGAAGTAATTGTTTCTTCTCTTACATTTATTGCAACAGTCAATGCGATCCGGTATGTCGGTGCAATACCGGTATTTGTGGATGTATGCAGGGACACGTTTGTGATGGATGCTGAAAAGGTGGAGGAACTGGTGACGGATAGAACAAAGGCGATTTTACCGGTTCATGTGTATGGGCATCCTGTTGATATGGATGCCATCACGGATATCGCGGAGAGACACCATTTATATGTCATCGAAGATGCAACGGAATCGCTGGGTTCGAAATACAAGGGGAGAAATACCGGGACCATCGGGCATGCCGGCTGTTTCAGCTTCAATGGAAACAAGCTGATCACTACCGGCGGCGGCGGAATGCTTGTTACAAATGATCCTGCTGTCGGAGAAAAGGTGAAATATCTTTCCTGCCAGGCGAAAACTGTTACTGGTAATGGCGGCTTTATTCATGATGAGATTGGATACAATTATCGCATGCCAAATGTACTTGCCGCCATTGGAGTAGCACAGCTTGAAAAAATTGAGCAGTTTACAGCGATAAAGAGGAACAACGCAGATTTTTACTCTGAACTGCTCGAAGGAATTGACGGCATTACAATGCCTGTTGAGAAACCATGGGCCGAGAATGTACAATGGCTTTATTCTATTGTCGTAGAGGATCAATTCCCCATAAGCAGAGATGACCTGATCATTCTTCTGAAACAAAGCAAAATTGAATCCAGACCGTTTTTTATACCCATACATACGATGAAGCCATTTAAACATTTCCCCTGCGGAAGTATGGACATTACAAATGAGTTGTCAATGAAGGGAATCAACCTTCCAAGCTCGGTCTCATTAACAAGGGAACAGATTCGCGGAATTGTTGATACTATTCGAATGTCTTTAATGTAGTTGGTATGATTCAGCAGTTCATAAATGATGGCTATACCAAAATATCATAAACTTTTTACTGTATATGACGATATATAGAATAGGAAATATTCATGGAGGGATTATTATGAGAATTGATGGCACGGATGCTATTATAAGAACAAATGACTCTCAAACTAAAGTAAATAATGCTAGACAAACAGCAGAGCTAATTACGTCGACTAATAAATCATCCAATAACGCCGACAATATAGCAGACAAGAACAAGTTTGTGCCGTTAAATGGCGATCAGTCAATGGAAGGAATATCTGAAAGAGCTATTAGGGATGCGATTGACAGTGTTAATAAAGCCATTGTAGGAGCTAATCGTCAATTTGAGTTTTCAGTTCATGAAAAAACTAACAGAGTTATGGTCAAAGTCATAGATACTGTTACCAAGGAGATTGTCAGAGAAATTCCTCCTGAGAAGATACTTGATATGGTAGCTCAGATGTGGGAAATGGCTGGGATCCTAGTAGATGAAAGAAGGTGATTGAATGGCTACTAATGGAGTTTCATCAAGTTTGGCATCAATGTACAGCAATAAACTGAGGATGAGCGGTCTGGCAACCGGTATTGATACTGATTCAATTATATCATCATTGATGCAGGTTGAAAGGTTGCCTCTTGATAAGTTATATCAGAAAAAGCAGCTTGCCGAGTGGAGAAGCGATGCGTATAGAAATATTACGTCAACTTTAAACGGGTTCAAGTCGGAATTTTTTGATGTTCTCAAACCGGCATCGAATATGAGATCGCAGTCAATATATCAGAAATATACATCAATCTCTTCTGATACATCGGTAGTATCGGTTTCAGGAGGAGTAAGCCTTTCTGAATCAAACCATACAATTACTGTAAATCAAATTGCAACCGCTTCAAGTTCAACAAGCTCAGCAAGGATATCCAAAGAGCTTGTTGGAAGTGAAATTGCAGCTTTTGATATAACTGCTACGAACAACTCCTTTAAACTGACAGTTAATGGCGTGACGAAAATAATAACTCTTGAAGAGGGCAGTTATACAGATGCTGCTTCAATTATTGGTGATGGCAGCGATGGATTACTGAGTCAGAAGGTAAAGGAAGCCTTTGGAAATCTGGATGTTGTGGTGGATGGAAATTCTATTAAGTTTACATCAACTGTTGCGTCGGACACTATTTCTGTTGCGGCCGGTGCAAATGACGTACTTGGCAGCCTTGGGTTTGAATCAGGAGAAAGTAACAAGATAGGAGCAGGCAACACTCTGGAATCGATTAGTGATAAGCTTGCAGG